>JBFFRO010000027.1:0-11557 GCA_041572995.1 Thiohalomonadaceae bacterium | reverse complement strand
GGCAGTGGGCGGCTGATGAGGTAACCCTGGATGTGATCGCAGTCCAGCGCCTTGAGGAACTGTAGCTGTTGCTCGCTCTCCACCCCCTCGGCGATCACCTTCAGGCGTAGGCCGTGGGCCATGGCGATCACGGCACGAACGATGGCGTCGTCGTCCGCGTCGATACCGATGTCGCGAACAAAGCTCTGATCCACCTTGAGGGTGTGCAGCGGGAAGCGCTTGAGATAGCTCATGGAGGAGTAGCCGGTACCGAAGTCATCCACCGAGATACTGACTCCCATGTTGACCAGATGGTTGAGCTGCTCGAGGGTGGCATCGACATCTTCCACAAGTAGGCTTTCGGTGATCTCCAGCTCCAGCCAGCGAGGCTCCAGGCCACTGCTTTGCAGTGCTCCCTCCACCTGCCCGGCGAAGTCTGCTCGGCGGAACTGGCGAGCGGAGACATTGACCGCAACACGTAGCGGCGGCAGTCCGGCATCCTGCCAGGCCTTGTTCTGGCGGCAGGCCTCCTCCAGCACCCAGCGTCCCACCGAGTGGATGAGGCCGGTCTCCTCCAGCACCGGAATGAATTCCACCGGTGAGATCGTACCGCACTCACTGCAGCGCCAGCGCAACAGTGCCTCCATGCCGCTGATCGTGTCGTCGGCCAGGTTACGCTGTGGCTGGTAGTGCAGGCTAAATTCGTCGCGCTCAAGGGCGTGGCGCAGGTCGCGCTCTAACTCCATGTGGCGGCGCGTCTGCTCGGTCATCTCGCTGCTGAAGTACTGGTAGTTGTTGCGCCCCTCGGCCTTGGCCTTATACATGGCGGTGTCTGCATCGCGTAGCAGGTCGTCGATGTTGTCGTCGTCGAAGGGGTAGATGGTGATGCCGATGCTGGTGCCGATGACGATCTCATGTACACCGATATGGCACGGCTTTTCCAAGGCCTGGAGGATATCGCCGGCAACGTGGGCGGCGTCATCCACGTGACGGATGGACTCAAGGATGATGACGAATTCGTCACCGCCGAGGCGGGCTACGGTGTCACCCTGGCGCATGCGTTGTTTGAGGCGTCGTGCCACCTCCTTGAGCAGCTCATCGCCGACCGCGTGACCAAGGGAGTCGTTGATGGTCTTGAAGCGATCGAGGTCGAGGAACATCACCGCCAGCAGGTGCTCATCACGTTCGGCCTGGTGCAGTGCCTGCTGCAGCCGGTCATGCAGCAGCGAGCGGTTGGGCAGGCCGGTGAGCGGGTCGTAGTTGGACATGTACTCCAGTGCCTGTTGCGCCTGCTTGCGCTCGGTAATGTCCTGCACGGTGCCGATCAGGCTATCCACCTCGCCATGCTCGTTCAGGCTCACCTCGCCCTGCTCGTGCACATACTGCACGCCGCCGTCGCTGCGCATCAGGCGGTGTTCCAGGCTGTAGCTCTTGCGCAACTCAATGCTCTCGCGCACCGCCGCTTCAAGCCCCTCACGGTCATCCGGGTGTACGTATTGCACAAAGCCGTTGTAATCGGGGGGGCCGGCCTCCGGGGCGCGGCCGAAGATACGATAGACCTGTTGCGACCAGAACAGGCTGCCATCCTGCGGGCGCCACTCCCAGCTGCCGATATTGGCAATCGACTGTGCCTTGTTGAGCATCGCCTCACTGCGGCGTAGCGCGTGCTCCTGTTGCTTGCGTTCGCTGATGTCGCGGATGGTAGCCAGGAACAGCACCTGCCCATCGCGACGCATGACGTTGATGGCGATCTCGATGGTGAGCGGGGTGCCGTCCCTGTGCACAGCGGACATCTCACGCGGTGCACTGTTGACCACCCCCTCGCCACCGTTCTCCAGGTAGCGGTCCATGAACGCGGGGTGTTGCTCGGCGAATTCCGGCGGCATTAGCATGTTGATGCTGCGTCCGAGTACCTCGGTTTCTCTATAGCCGAAGAGCTGCTCGGCGGCTCGGTTAAAACTGAGAATGTCGCCGTTGTGGGTGGTGGTAATGATGCCCTCACTGGCGGAGTCGAGAATGGTCTGCAGGCGCTGGTTGCTCTCGCTCATCTCCCGTTCGCGCTGTCGCTGCTCGGTGATGTCCTGGAAGAGGATGGCCAGGCCGCTCTGGTTGGGGTAGGCGTGGATCGCAAGGTCCAGCCCCAGCGGCGCATAGGCCTGTTGAAAGTCCACCGTCCGGCGCTGCTGCATGGCCTGCTGCAGTGGCGGCAGGAAGTTAGCCTCGGCGCCGGGAAAACGTTCCCACAGCACCTCGCCCAGCAATGACTGGGCGGGGGTGCCGAGCAGCTGCTCGGCGCGAGGGTTGACATAGGTGAGGCGCCATTCGCCATCTACCGCCAGGTAGGCATCGCCGCTGCCGTCGAGGATATCGCGCATGGCGCGTCCGGCCTGGCAGCGTCGGCGCTGGGCGCGCTCGGCCAGAAGGCCAATTCCCAGCAGCAGGACGGCGATCAGCAGGCGATGGAATAGTTCGTGGGGATCGCTGGGCAGTAGCGATTCGACAAGGGTGACCGCTTCATCGTGGCCAAGGTATTGCGCTCCCGCCTCCAGCAGCCAGTAGCCGAACGCGGCGAGTGCGCCCAGCAGCTGTGGTCTGACTTTCCCTGTCGGACAGCTGGCGGTGTGGGGTGACATGGCCTAGCCGCGGCGCGCCAGTTGCCGTAGCTTGGGAACCGCCAGCCCCGCCTCATCGGCGAAGCCGAGGTTGCGGGCCAGGCGCGCCGGGGCCGAGCGGCCCATGCACTGGTGCTGCCGATCGCCCTCGATCCCCTCGAGCATACCGGAGATCAACTGCTCGCGATCCAGTTCGTGGCCGATGAGGTGGAACTGGATATCCATCACCTCGCTGGCGATCTCGCGGGCCAGGCTCTGGTGGTCGCGCCACATCGCCTCCACATCGGTACCCGGTTCCAGCTCAAGGCCAGTGATATTGGTGGTGAGGATGTAGACGTTCTTGCGCACCAGTTCGTACTCCAGCTCCTCAGCGCTGGCCAACTCCCAGCAGGGAATACCCAGCGCCTCCAGTGCGGCGCTGAGCAGGCTGGCGGCGGGGCCGAAGACCGGCGAGGGGACCAGCACCTTGTAGTCCTGGCCCTTGTTCTTCTCGAACCAGACCGAGACCACCGTCGGGTTGGTCAGGTCGTGGGCCTGCCAGTCGCGTGGCAGCAGCTCGTTCTGCAACAGGCCGAGGCGGTCACGCCACTCGGTGGGGATGCTATCCAGCGTTGGGTGCAGGTCCGCCTCGCCGACGCTCACCAGAACCAGTGCCGGCTTGGTCAGTGCCCTGGCCACCTGGGCCATATCCATCTGCCGGGTAACCGGGAAGACCGGGTGGCCGAGTTTGAGGAAGCCGCGGGCGAAGACCCCGGCCATTTCGCCGGTACCGATAATGACGATGGGCTCGTTCATGCGCAGTCTCCCGGTTCCTTCTCCACTTCACGCAGGCTGAGAGTGCCGGCCCCGGCGCGCAGCTGGAAGAGACGGTCGATATTGGGGTGTTTGCCGGGGTTGGCCTCGGCGTCGGCGGTGTGCTCGGCGTAGAGACGCAGCCCCTCCTCGGCGGCCTCGGCGTTAATGGCGCCAAAGTGCTGGCCGAGGGCGTAATAGACGCGCAGGGAGCCGGCCTGGCCGGGCTTGTTCTCCAGCACCGCGACGGGGGCGTCATCGCCTTCGCGGTAGAGCTCCAGCGCCGCCAGGTGGTTAACCGGCGGCAGCGTCTGCAGGTTGTCGACAAAAGCGGACATGACAGCCTCGATTTGGGAATGAATATCGAAGCTATTGTACGGGAAGGATCCGGGCTATTCGAGCAGGGCGGTGATGGCCGCCATATCCAGGTGGGTATCCACCGCATCGGCCAGCCGCTCGATGGCCGCCTCGCGCAGGGCGCGGTAGTCGGGGGCCTGTGTCTGCGCCTGTTCCAGCCCGGTCCAGGCCAGCAGTGCAGCGCACGCATCGGGGTGGTCGAAGAGGCCGTGCAGGTAGCTGCCGAGGATCCGTCCATCGTCGCTGATGGCGCCGTCGGCCAGGCCACTGGCGAGTTGTGCGGCGGGGTGCGAGAGCGCCGGGCCCTGGCTGATGCCGGCATGGATCTCGTAGCCCTCGACCACAGGTTCTCCGGGCAGGTTGAGGTGGCCGTTGACCCGCCTGAGCTGTTTCTCTGCCTCCAGGGTGGTCTCGAAGGCCAGCAGGCCGAGACCTGGTGCGGAGCCGGCATCCCCCTCCAGCCCCAGCGGGTCGTGGATGGCCTGGCCGAGCATCTGGTAGCCGCCGCAGATGCCGATCAGGTGGCCGCCGTAGCGCAGGTGGCGCGCTATGGCCGCCTCCCAGCCCTGCTCGCTTAGCCAGGCCAGGTCGGCGCGCACTGACTTGGAGCCGGGCAGGCAGATGAGGTCGGCGGCGGGGATGGGCTGGCCCTCGGCGACGAAGGTCAGCTCGACGCGAGGGTGCAGGCGCAGGGCGTCGAAGTCGGTGTGGTTGCTGATGCGCGGGGTGAGCGGCACGATGACCCGCAGCGGAGCCTCGCTCTCGGCCTGCCAGTGCAGGCGGCCGCCGAGGCCGTCCTCTTCGTCCAGGTGCAGGCCGTGGAGATAGGGGAGCACACCGAGCACCGGTTTGCCGGTGCGCTCTTGCAGCCACTCGATGCCCGGCGTGAGTAGGGAGATGTCGCCGCGAAAGCGGTTGATCACCAGACCCTGGATGCGTGAGCGTTCACTCTCGCTGAGCAACTCCAGGGTGCCGACCAGCTGGGCGAAGACGCCCCCCTTGTCGATGTCCGCCACCAGGATCACTGGGCAGTCCACCGCCTCGGCGAAGCCCATGTTGGCGATGTCCTTGTCGCGCAGGTTGATTTCCGCCGGGCTGCCGGCCCCTTCCACCAGGAGGGTGTCGTACTGCTCCTCCAGCCGCCGGTGCGACGCCAGCACTGCGGCCATCGCTGTCGGTTTGTAGTCGTGGTACTCGCGGGCGTCACGGTTGCCGATGGCGCGGCCGTGGACGATCACCTGCGCGCCGGTGTCGGTATTGGGCTTGAGCAGCACCGGGTTGAAGTCGGTGTGCGGCTGCAGGCCACAGGCCTGGGCCTGCAGTGCCTGGGCGCGGCCGATCTCACCGCCATCCAGAGTCACCGCGCTGTTGAGGGCCATGTTCTGCGGCTTGAAGGGGGCGACATGGAAACCACGGCGTTTGAGGGCGCGGCAGAGCGCGGTGACCAGAATGGACTTGCCCGCATCGGAGGCGGTGCCCTGCACCATCAGCGTGCTCACGGGCGCGCCTCGCGTACCTGCTGCAGCTGGGCACAGAGCAGCTCGGCACCATCGAGGATGCGCGGGCCGTGGCGCTGCAGCAGGTCGGGGTGGATGAAAAAGAGGTGATCGTTGTTCACCGCCCGCATCTTTGAGTAGGCGCGCCACTCGTCCAGCCACTCAGGGCGTTCATCGCCCATGCCGCCGGCGACGATGGCCTCGGGGTCGGCGGCCAGTACTGCCTCCCGGTCCAGCTGTGGGGCCAGGGTGGGCAGCGCGGCGAAGGGGTTGCGCCCGCCGCACAGGCTGATGACCCGGCTGATCAGGTGCTTGCCGTTAATGCTCATCAGCGGCTGGTGCCAGATCTGGTAGAAGACGCTCACCGGCGCGGCCTCGGCGTAGCGGGCGCGCAGCCGCTTAAGGCGCTGCTCGAAGGCGTCGGCGGCGGCCTCGGCGGCATCGATAGTTCCGGCCAGTGTGCCGATGCGCCGCAGCAGCTTGGGGATATCGGCCAGCTCGCGTGGCTCGCTTACCTCGACGCGAATGCCCAGTGCCTGCAGCCGCTCCAGCAGTGCTGGCGGATTGCCGCTGTGCCAGGCCAGTACCAGATCGGGGCGCAGGGCGAGAATGGCCTCGATGTCGGGGCGGTTGTAGCCGCCGACCACCGGCAGCGCGGCGGCCTCGGCCGGGTAATCGCTGTAGCTCACCACGCCCACCAGTTTGCCGCCGGCACCGGCGGCATAAGTCAGTTCGGAGAGGTGGGGGGCGAGGGTGATGATGCGCTCGGCGGCCGCAAGCGCGGCGGGGAAGAAGAGGGCGAGCAGCAGTAGCAGGCGGCTCAAAATTCCACGCCCTTTTGCGCCATCACCCCGGCCTTGAAGGCGTGCTTCTCCATGCGCATCTCGGTGACGGTGTCGGCGGCCTCGATCAGCCCCTTGGGGGCGCCGCGACCGGTGATGATCACGTGCTGCATCGGCGGGCGCTGCTGCAGTGCCTCCAGCACCTCCTCCAGCGGCAGGTACTGGGAGCCGAGGACGATATTGAGCTCGTCCAGCATCACCAGATCGTAGGCCGGGTCACGCAGCATGCCCAGGGCGATATCCCAGCCGCGCCGGGCGGTGGCGATGTCCTGTTCGCGGTTCTGGGTATCCCAGGTGAAGCCATCACCGGTGACGTGGTAGTCGACCTCGGGGAAGCGGCGGAAGAAGGCCTCCTCGCCGGTGCTGCCACTACCCTTGATGAACTGCACGATGCCCACCCGCATGCCGTGGCCGAGGGCACGGGCGACCACGCCAAATCCCGCCGAGCTCTTGCCCTTGCCGCTGCCGGTGTTGACGATGACCACGCCGCGCTCCTCATCGGCGCGCTCGATGGCGGCGTCAACCACCGCCTTCTTGCGGGCCATGCGCTCGGCATGGCGCTGGTTTTTCTCATCACTCATCGCAGACTCCTGTACTCAGCGCGACCATTCATCGCGGCGTTGGCGTAAGGATATCAGTCCATCGATCACTACCGGGGCCGGGTGCAGGAACTGCTCCGCTTCCAGGTGGATGATGCGTATCGCCCGCTGGGGGTTGATGTAGGGGCAGCGATCACCGCCGCGGCTGAAGGTGAACAGCCGCTCGGCGCCGGTCGCCTCGATCAGGGCATCGAGGTCCTCGACCACCCGGGTACCCTCGCCGTTGTCGACGGTTTCAAAGCCCGCAGCGCGGAACAGCTCATTGAGCCAGGTATCGGCGCCGAAGGCGTAGGGGCTGCCGCTGCAGCCGGTGATGATGAGGGCGCGTAGGCCATCACCGTCGACCCTTGCCGCCTCCGCCTGCCACTGGGTATCGAAGGCAGCTGCCCGTTCGGTGCTATCGTCTAAATCCGCCGCCTTGCCGATCCGGCGCAGGTTCTCCACCACCTCGGCCATGGAGCGGAAACCGTCCAGGGCCAGCATGCGGGTCCCCTCGGGGGTAACGAGCTCGGCCACCTCGCCGCTGCCGCGTGCGGAGACCAGCCACAGGCCGGGGTGCAGGGCCTCCAGAGCCTCGCCATCCGGGTCCATCACCCCGCCGGTGTGGGGCAGCGGCAAGTGGTCGTAGCGGCTGACACCAACGATGCAGGACTCCAGCCCCAACCATTGCAGGCTGTGGGTGATGTAGGGGGACTGGCTGACGATGCGCGGGCACTCGCCGGCATGGGCCGGCAGTGCGGTGATTAGCAGCAGCAGGGCAAGCAGTCGCATCCTTAGCCCTCGTAGCGCAGGCCGATGAAGAGGCCGCGCGGCGTGCTGTTGTAGCCGTCGACCGTGTGGTGCTGTTGATCGAGCAGGTTATGCCCGCGAGCCTCCAGGCGCAGCCCCCGGGCCAGGGTATAGCCGATGCGTGCATCAAGCAGGGCGTAGCCGGGGATGCGGGTGGTATTGGCGGCATCGTCATAGCTGTGGCCGTGGGCGCTGAGGCTGAGGCCGGCGTCCAGTTTGCCGAAGCCGCGCTCCAGTGCCAGACGAGCGCTGCGCTGCGGGCGGCGGGTCAGCAGCTGGTTGCTGTCGGCATCGCGCGGGTCCATCCAGCTGAGGTCGATGCGGCTGTCCCAGCCGAGCATTCGTGTGCTCCACTCAAGCTCCACGCCGTTAATACGTGCGCGGGCGACGTTCTGCGGCTGCCAGGTCCACAGGGCGATCTCCACCCATTGGATCTGGTTCTCCACCTCGTTGCGATAGAGTCGCAGCGACCAGTCGCCGTCAGCGCCGCGCAGGCCCAGCTCCAGGCTGCGGGCCCGCTCGGGTTCCAGGTTGGGGTTGCCGTTGGAGCCCCAGGGGTCCTGGAAGTAGAGGTCGTTGAAGCTGGGGGCCTTGAAGGCGGTGCCGTAGGCGATGCTGGCGCGCATGCCGTTGCGCATCAGGTGGGCGATGGCCAGGTTGCCGGTGGTGTGACTGCCGTAGCTGTCGCTTTCGTCGCGGCGCAGCCCCAGCTGCACATCGTGGATGCCGATGAGCCCCTGCCATTCGGTGAGCAGGGCATTGTTGCGGCGCTGATCCTCGCTGTAGCTGTTGCTGCCGGAGACCGTCTCGCTCTGGTGCTCCAGGCCCAGAACCAGCAAGCCCCTGCCCAGGTCGATATCGTTGAGCCAGGCGGCCTGGCGGCGCAGGGTGTTGAAGCGGCCATTATCGGCGCCATCGAGCAGGTTCCACGACTCGTCGCGGTTCTGACCCAGCTGGATGCGGCTGGCCCAGCCCTCGGTGACGGGGTGCTCCAGGCTCCCGCCCAGGGACTGCTGGATGTATTCGGCGCGGTAATCAGCGGTGGCGGTAAAGCCATCGTAGATGTTTTCACCCTGGGTGTGCATCAGGCTCAAGCCCAGCTCGGCCTCGCCGATACCCTGCTCGATACGGGTGCTGAGGCTGTTGTTGCGAAAGCCGTCATGGTCGGGGTTGTTGCCGACGGTGGCATCGAAGCCCTCGCTGCGCTGGCCGTCCAGTTGCAGGCTGTAGCGGGTAGCGGCGTGGCTACCGCTAAGCCCGGCGGAGAGGCGGCGGTAGTCGTGGGCACCACCCTCCAGGTGCAGGTTGGGCTGGAGTTGCTCTTTGCCGCTACGTGTGAAGATCTGCAGCACGCCGCTGAGGGCATCGGCACCGTAGAGGGCCGAGCGCGGGCCGCGCACCAGCTCGATGCGCTCGATCTGCGCCAGCGGCAGATCCTGAATGGCGCTCTCACCCAGGGTGGCCGAGCCGATGCGTACCCCATCGACCAGCACCAGCAGGTGGCCGCTGTTGCCACCGCGGATGTGGATGCCACTCTGCTTGCCGAGACCTCCGCTGTTGGTGGTGGTGATGCCGGCGAGGCCATCGAGCAGTTCGATCAGGTCGTGTGCCTGGGAGGCCTCTATGGCCTCGCGATCGATGACGGTGACCGCGGCCAGGGTCTGCTCGGCGCTGAGCGGTGTGCGATTGGCGGTAACGATGAGCTCTGGGAGGCTCTCGCCATGGGCGGTGTTGATAGAAAGGACGGTGGCCGCGATGGCGGCCCGGACGGCGTGCCTGGACATTCTTATGGTTTTCCCCTGCGCTCACCCGCGCGTGATCTGGAAAAGGTTTCGGTGAGGGGAGGGGGAGGGGGAAGGGAGGGGCGCTGAGCCGTATCCATTCCGACTCGGCCGCCACCCGCGACACCACGGTTACATCTCAGGCCGGTCTCCGGGCTCGCGGCTGGGGTTTGCTTAAACCCCGGCAGACCGCCTTCCCGCGCCTGTTGCGCAGTGGCTGTATGGTCTGCTCATGGCCGCCTACCGTTGCGGGGGCAGCGTCGGAATTGCCGTGGTCACGGCGCACCGACTTCCCGTTTCATTCCCGGGCGAAGCCTCTGGGAACACCTGAAACGTGGGCGAACTTTAGGGCCGGGGTCTCGAAGGTGTCAAGTACGAGAGTTGTGACACTGTTCATGTATATTGTTACGATAATCAGCTATGCTTATGAAGATTAAAGGAAAAGAAGTGCGCCCATTGGCGCAAGGCGGATGATGATGGAGTGTAGGGAACAGCACAGAGAGGGCCCAGGTGTGCCGCCTCAGGCGGCGCAGGTTCGTCGGATCCTGGTGATCAACGCCAAGGGCGGATGCGGCAAGAGCACCCTGGCGACCAACCTGGCTGGATACTACGGCGGGCGTGCCGCCCTGATCGATCACGACCCGCAGGGCTCAAGTATGCAGTGGTTGAGCCTGCGCGATGAGGAGCGTCCGCCGGTGCATGGCGTGGCCGCCTTCCGCCAGAGCGCCGGGGTGACCCGCAGCTTTCAGATGCGCATGCCGGAGCGGGTCGACCGGGTGATCCTGGATGCCCCCGCCGGGGTGCATGGCCTGCAGCTGATCGAGCTGGTGCGAGAGGTCGATACGCTGTTGATCCCGGTGCAGCCCTCGCCCATCGACATCCATGCCGCCTCACGTTTCATCGCCGACCTGCTGCTGGTGGCCAAGGTACGCAATCGCGCCATCCGTGTCGGTGTCGTTGCCAACCGGGTGAAGGCCAACACCCGGGTCTATCACCGTCTGGAAACCTTTCTCGAAACCCTCGATATCCCCTTCGTCGCCCGTCTGCGCGACAGCCAGCACTACGTGCGTGCCGCCGAGCAGGGGCTGGGTCTGCATGAGCTCAAGGAGCGGCGCGTGCAGACCGATCTGGAACAGTGGCAGTCGCTGCTGCAGTGGATCGAAGGCTAGCTCAGGCGGGGAGTGTCTGACGGGTGCAGTAGCGCCCCAGCATCAGGCGCAGCTGCTCCGGCTGTAGGGGTTTAACCAGAAAATCGTCCATGCCCGCCTCCAGGCAGGCCTCGCGGTCACTGGCGAAGGCGTTGGCGGTCAGGGCGATGATCGGGATGTGCTGCCCCTCGGATTCCTCGCTACGGATCGTTCGGGTGGCCTCTAGGCCGTCCATGCTTGGCATCCTCAGATCCATGAGGATGAGATCGTACTCTCCCTCTCTCGCCCGCCTCACCGCTTCCTGACCATCGCTGGCACACTCCACCTGGCAGCCCATTTCGTCGAGGAAGCGGCTTGCCACCAGGCGGTTGATGTCGTTGTCCTCGGCCAGCAGCACGCGAGGCTCGCTGCAGGGGCAAAGCGCTTGCGGTTCTGCTGTACTCGCGGCGGTGCTGGATTCTTCGACCGGGGGGAGCGGCAGGCTAAGCTCAAAGCTGGAGCCGACACTCAGGGTGCTCTCTACGTGCAGATCGCCGCCCAGCAACTGGGCCAGCTCTCGGGCGATGCTCAGCCCCAGGCCGCTGCCGCCGAAGCGGGTTGTGGAGCTGGCATCGGCCTGGCCGAACTGTTCGAAGATCGTCTCCAGTTTGTCCTCTGCAATGCCGATACCGCTATCGCTCACCGTGAACAACAGGTGCGGGTCATCGGGGTAGTTGCCGCGAGTGCTCAGGGTGAGAGTGACGCTGCCCTGCTCGGTGAATTTGAGGGCGTTACCCAGCAGGTTGATGAGGATCTGGCGCAGCCGCAGCGGGTCGGTGTGCACCCGCTCGGGCAGTCCCTGCGGGTAGTTCAGCTTCAGCTTTAGGTTCTTCTCCTCGGCGCGCATGCTGAACATTTCCAGCGACTCCTCGACCAGAGGGCGTAGCGGCGTGGGCTTGGGATTAGCGTGAAGCTTGTTGGCCTCGATCTTGGAGAGGTCGAGCACGTCGTTAATGAGATTGAGCAGGCTCTCGGAAGAGCGATCGATCAGCTCGGCGTAGCGACGCGCCTCGTCGTTAATATCGTGCTTTAGCAGTAGCTTGCTCAGCCCCTGTACACCGTTCATCGGGGTGCGGATCTCGTGGCTCATGTTGGCCAGGAACTGGCTTTTGGCCTGGCTGGC
>JBFFRO010000026.1:0-11566 GCA_041572995.1 Thiohalomonadaceae bacterium | reverse complement strand
CCGCCTTGGGCAGGAGCGCTAGAGGCAGGACACTTCAGCTGGCTGAATCCACAACTAGGTGCTGGATCTCCCTGCCGGCTGAATAACAATAAAAAAAGCCCTACAGGTACAGAGAAGAAAAGCAAAAAGAAGATTAAATCGCCCCGCTCAGCAGGGGCGTTTTTTTTTGCCTAGCCGCCGCACAGGTCGAGCACCTCGACCACCCCCTCAGACACCCGCCAGCGCAGGTCGAAATCGTACAGGCGCATGCCGTATTCACGCTGCGAGTCCTCATCGCGCCGGTATCCGGGACGCGGGTCCTGGGCCAGCACCTGGATGATCAGCTCGCGCAACTGCGGGTGCGCCGTCTCGCGGGCCGCCACTGACGCCTCGGCGCTGGCGCTGAAGCGTACCTCGCAGGCCACCGGGGGCTCCGGGGCAAAGCCACTGCGGGCCTCGGGGATGATGTCCGCATAGGGAATATAGGGCTTGATATCCAGCACCGGCGTGCCATCCATCAGGTCGCCGCCTCGCAGGTTCAGCACCACCCCCTCGTCGAGGTCGATGCTCAGCAACTCGACCACCGACAGCCCCAGTGGGTTGGGGCGATGGGTGGAGCGGCTGGCAAAGACACCGACACGGGCATTGCCGCCGAGGCGCGGTGGGCGCACCGTCGGGCTCCACTTGCCGGCATCCACGCCGTGGAAGACAAAGCTCAGCCAGATGTGGGAGAAGCCCTCCAGGCCACGCACCGCCTCCTCGCGATTGTAGGGGGGGAACAGCTCCAGCTGCATGTGCGCGGCACTGACCAGACCCGGCTGGCGCGGAATGCCGAACTTCTCCCGGTAGGGGGAGTGAATCATGCCGATGGGTTCAAAGTGGTAGTTGTCCATGCCGAGAGGTTAATCCAACGACGGGAAAAACGCACATAGACCGTTAGCGCGTGGCAGTGATCGTCAACACGGGAAGCTGTGACGGGACGTGGTGATGAAAATGAGAGTACGACGCGGGGGGCCGTGCCGTTTCAGGGGCCGGGGGGATGGTTATCTGGAGAACAAACAAAAGGGGGAGCATCAGCTCCCCCCCTCGACGTCACGTCCCTGAGGCTCAGGGGCGCTTCGGAGTGGTGTACGGGACCTCTTTCTGGAAGGACTCCCAGATGGTCTCGTAACCGACGAAGCCCTTCTCATTGGCCTCTTTCTGACGGGTCACGAGGAAACGCGACTTGCCCTCGGGAACTTTCGGTCTGCTGCTCGGCTGTCCGCTCATAAAGTCACCTTTATAGTTTTTCTATCGAGGGGGCCGCTGCACGTCAATGCGGCTGAAAACCCCCTCAACTCGAATCTCTTAAGTGGATTACGCGTTCGATTATATAGCAGCGATTTGGGGGTGACCAGCAAACGGCAGCCCTGTGGGATTCCAATTTTTTCTAGGGTCATTCAAGCCACTTATGGCAGCTTTTTATCGCCATTTCCGCTAAGATTCTTGCATTCACACGCCTTGAAAAGGACTGTTCGGTATGCCGCAGTACATCTTCGTTTATCTGGGGGGCGAATACCCCTCTGATCCGGTCGAAACGCACAAGCATCTGGAAAAATATCAGCAGTGGCTCATGTCCCTGGGCGATGCCGTGATCAGCCCGGCCATCCCCTTCAAGGACACCCATACCGTACAGTCCGATGGCAGCGCATCGCCGGGTACCATGTCGGCCATGTCCGGCATGAGCATTATCCGCGCCGCCTCCATGGACGAGGCCCTGGCAGCGGCGAAGTCCTGCCCCTTCCTGGAGATCAACGGCACCCTGGAGGTCTCGGAGATGATCGAGATGAGTGCCGCTTCCAGCCAGCGCGGCAGCGAGACGGTCAACTAAGCCTCCGGCATGGAGTTCGTTTGCTACGCTGACTGGCAGCAGTTGCCGCCCAGCGTTGAACGACTTTTTGCTGAGGCCGAGAAAGAGAGCCTTTTCTTTTCCCGGCCGTGGTTTGAAAACCTCATCGAGCACGGGCTGGAACCTGACGCGGTCGTGCAATATGCCGGTGTGCTCGAGGGCGACCGGCTGCTGGCCCTGCTACCCATGGCGCTACGCGATGGCCGCTATGCCTTCCCGCTCAAGCACCTCTACACCTCGCTCTATAGCCTACTCATCACCGACGAGGACAGGGGCTCGGTGCTCGCCTGCCTGGCCGAAGGCCTGTGGCACTCGCCCATTCAATCCCTGCAGCTGGAGCCCGTCGCCGAAGAGGACGAAAACCTGCAGGGGCTGCAGCAGGCGATGCAGGCTGCCGGTTTCAGCTGCGAGCGCTATTTTCGTTTTCACAACTGGTTTCATCGTCCGCAGGGGCAGTCGTATGCCGACTATCTGGCCACCCGTCCATCGCGGGTACGCAATACCCTTGAGCGCAAGCGGCGCAAGCTGGAGCGGGAGCACGAGTGCCGTATACAGCTCTATAGCGATCAGAACTGGCCGCAGGGACTGGCCGATTACCGTGCCGTGTACGCCTCCAGCTGGAAGGCCGCGGAGCAGTTCGAGCCCTTCATACAAGGGCTTGCCGAGCGCCTCTCGCAGGCCGGCTGGTTGCGACTCGCAGTACTCTATATCGACGAGCAACCCGCCGCCGCCCAGTTCTGGTTTGTTGCCCAGCGCAAGGCCAGCATCTTCAAACTCGCCTACGACGAGAGCTGGAAGCGCTACTCGCCCGGCTCCATCCTCACCGCCCATCTCATGCAGCAGGTGATCGATACCGACGAGGTCGAGGAGATCGACTTTCTCACCGGTAACGACGCCTACAAGCAGGAGTGGATGAGCGCAAGGCGTGATCGCTGGCGCCTCTGTTTCATCAAAAAAAGCGCAACACCGCGTCCGCTTTCAGGCATGCTGAAACGGCTAAAAGAACGTGTGTATAATCGGTTTTTTCGCCAATAGAAAGAAAATAGCCATGCAGCAGATACTCGATATCGAGAAGTATGATCAGCTTCAGAAGATTTTCGTCCGCGAGCTCATCGAGCAGATTCGCTTTAAGCTCGCCAAGAGCGGTATCACCGGTGATCTGCAGCAGGAACTCACGCTCGAGATTGCCTTCAGCGTGGCCAGCACCATTGACGACCAGGCGATCATCGAACGCGACGGCCTGCGGGTGCGCCCCCACCTCTCCTTCATCGGCGAGGAGAGCGAGATCATCCACGGCGGTGAGAACGCCTATACCCACGAGTTTGTCTCCGACGAGATCAAAAAAGCCTTCATCGGTTGAGACCTGAGCACGCATGACGAACAAACTCGTTCAGCAGCACCTACTCAAGGGACGGCGTGAATTCGAAATCATCGACGACCATGTCGAGGTTCGCATCAAACCGCGGCTGGGTCCGCTGGAATCGCTGAGCGTCATGCTCACGGTGCTGAACCCTGAGCCTGTGATCACCCCCTCCAGCCTGGACTTCACCAGTCGGGTGAATGGTGAACCGCTGCTCTCGCTATACTTGGGAAAACCCAGCGCCGAAGAGTTCAACGCCTTCGTCGCCGAGCTGAAGCAGAGGGCCCTGCAGGAGTACAACGCCTTTGCCGGGCTCAAGCAGGCAGGCAATGTTGAAATAGAGCCACCGGATTTCGCCGAGTCTGACGAGAACCGGGTGGCGAAGATGGCGGGCAAGGTCGACGCCGCCCGGATCGAGGAGGCGATTCAGATGCTAGGCACCTACCTCGAGCCGGAAACGATCACGCCGCTGGTCGAGGCCCTGCGGGCACTGCAGGCAGAGCCCGCAAACGAGGCGCGTCTGGCCGACATGATCAATGCCTTTAACGCGCTGGGTCCGCAGCAGGGTGCCGTGCTCACCTACGCACCCTATGTCGGTGTTCTTCTCTACGACGACCCGCTGGCACCACGCTAGTTGATCGGCACCACGCGGTCCGGGTTCACGTCGATATCGGGACCGTTGACCACTCGCGTGCCGGCCTCGATCTCCTCCTCGGTCGCATCCCTGACCGTGAGGATCTCCAGCTTGAAGATGAGATCACGACCGCACAGCGGGTTGTTGCCGTCAACGGTCAGGGTCTCATCGTCCATGCGTGTGACGATGAATTCGCGGGTGTCGCCGTTCTCGCCCTCCATCAGGATCTTCATGCCGATCTCCCGATACTCCTCCGGCACGTTCTCGATGCGGTCGGTAAAAACCAGGTTCTCATCGCGGGCACCGTAGATCAGGTTGCCGTCGATCGGCACCTCGATCACCTCGCCCTGCCTGCGCCCCTGCAGCTGCGCCGTCACCTGGGTCGCAAGCACCTGATCTGCACCATGCACATAGCTGATGGGAAACTCGACGGTCGATAACACCTGACCGGTCTTTTCGTCGATAACCTTGTAGTTCAGCTCGACGAGCTTGTTGTCCTGGATTATTTCGCTCATAGCCGCCTAGAAAATCGATGCCGCGAAGATTTTCACTTCGTCTTTTTCATAACCGATGACCATACGCCCCAGCCATTCACCCTCTTTCGCGGTACTGCGCACCCGAAACAGACAGGTGACGTGCTGACCGCGACGGATAAAGCCAAGAAAGTCATAGTCAGGGTCGAGATTACGTGCCAGCTCGCTCTTGGCGAACTGGTTGCCCACCTCCACCTCATTCAGACCCAGCAGCAGGTCATAGGAAAAGTTCTGGATAAACTTGCCGTATTGACCCTTATTGGAATAGTTGATCAGGTCATCAAAGTAAGGAAAAGCAACGGCCTTCAACTCTTCATCGCTGTTATCAATAATATTCATCTATTGCTCTTTTAGTAGTGATTTATATGGCTCAAGACGCCCTAGCATTATGCAAGAAACACCGGCACAGATAAATAAAAAAAGGCCAATAAAAATTGGCCTTTTTAAAGCCAGAGAGAATCCCGAAGGGCTCCTCTCTGGTATCGCTTGCTGAGTACTTAGTGACCTTTGGCTTTCAGCTCGGCCAGGGCCTTATCCTCGATATCACCCACCAGGTGATACAGCGGAGCCTTCTCCATGGTGTACTCGCCGGTCTTGGGATCACGGCGAGAAACGGTCAGCACGTGCCAGTTCTCGTCGTCCACCTTCATGGCATCGCCACGGTAGTAGTAACCCGGCCAGCGGGTCTCCTTACGGAACAGGGTATGCTGCATTACCGCCTCGGAGGCGAGGTGACGGTGCTTCAACTCCCACGCGCGCAGCAGCTCGTGGATGTTCTCGGCGGCGACCTTCTCCAGATCCTCCTCGAGGGTCTTCATCTTCTTCAGACCGATGTTCAGCAGCTTCTCGTTGGTCATGTACTGAACCGTCACACCACCGGCGTACTCGTCCATCAGCTTCTGCAGACGGTCGAGACCCTGACGCGGGTTGATGTAGTTGGGGTTAACAGTACCGGCCACGATCTCGTTACGGTAGATCTTGTAGTGCTCCATGGGCTTGTAGATCTCGGCCTTGCGGCGATCGATCTGCTCCTGGGAGACACGGATACCCTCGGCCTTGCCGTCGTCGATGTACTTACAGGCGGCCTTGGCAGCCAGACGACCCTCGGTGAAGGAACCGGAAGAGAAGGCGTGCGGGGTGCCGCCGACGGCATCACCGGCACCGAACAGACCCTCGACGGTGGTCATGCGGTTGTAGCCCCAGAAGTACTCGTCCGGGGAGATATCCTCGGGGCCGGAGCACCAGGCACCACAGCCGGTGGCGTGGGAACCCATGACGTAGGGCTCGGAGGTGGTCAGCTCGGGGTTCTCGTACTTCGGGTTCACGTCGGTGGCGGCCCATAGCACGGCCTGACCCACGGTCATACCCAGGAAGTTGTGCCAGCCAATCTCCTCGAGGTGCGGATCCTGGAAGGCCTCCATGGTGACCATGTGGATCGGACCCTTACCGGAAGCGACCTCGTTGATGAAGGCGTGGTTACGCAGACAGGTCGGGATCGGGCGGTGAGAGACGTGAGAGGCCTCGACGTCCAGGTACTCCTTGCCGACCATCTCCTGCAGGGCCGGGAACCACTTGGACTCGTACTCTTCGCCGTCGCAGTTCTGGGTGTAGGTCTTGAGGTGCAGGAAGTAGGCACCCACCGGACCGTAGCCGTCCTTGAAGCGGGCCAGCACGATACGGTTTTCCATCTGGGTCATCTTGGCGCCGGCACCGATCATCAGGCCGTAGGCGGAACCGGAAGACCACGGGGCGTACCAAACACGACCGGCACCCTCACCGACAGAGCGCGGCTTGAAGATGTTGGAGGCGCCACCGGCACCGACAACCACGGTCTTGGACTTGAACACGTGGTAGTCACCGGTACGCACGTTGAAGCCAACGGCACCAGCAACGCGGTTCTCCTTGGCATCGTCCATCAGCAGGTGGGTCACGCAGATGCGGTTGTAGACCTTGTCGGCCGACTTCTTGGCGGCCTCGGCCACCAGCGGCTTGTAGGACTCACCGTGAATCATGATCTGCCAGCGACCTTCACGCAGGTAGGAGCCGGTCTTGGGGTTGCGCATGATCGGCATGCCCCACTCTTCGAACTGGTGAACCGCCGAGTCAACGTGGCGTGCCATGTCGAACAGCAGGTCCTCACGCACCATACCCATCAGGTCGATACGCGCGTAGCGGACGTGGTCCTCGGGGTTATTCTCGCCGAAGCGGGTACCCATGTAGCAGTTGATTGCGTACAGGCCCTGGGCCACGGCACCGGAACGGTCAATGTTGGCCTTCTCGGCGATAACGATTTTCTTGTCCTGACCCCAGTAGCGCGCCTCGAAGGCGGCACCGGTGCCACCCAGGCCGGCGCCGGCAACCAGAATATCGATATTGTCTTCTACGATCGTTTTGTAAGCCATTAGTAGTAGACCCCTTTCTCCATGTGCAGACCATTCGACTCAAGGGTGTGAATATCACCGTCGTCGAGACGAATGTATTTCGGTTCGTTAAACAGCAGCTGGCTGTCGCGCTGCTCCTGGCTCGGGCCAGGCACGCTACGAAGCTGGGGAATGTGCTTACCCCAGGGCTTGGTGGTGATCGGCGCCAGCAGGTTCAGGTCGGTCTCGCCGTTGCGCGACTTGATGCGCCAGGCGATGACACCCTTCTCCTCATCACGGATGGCACGAACCGAGTGACCCAGCGGGGCAAAGTCCGCATAACCGCGCACATCAATCGCGTGGTGCGGACAGGCCTTAACGCAGGAGTAGCACTCCCAGCACATGTTGGGCTCAATGTTGTAGGCACGACGCACGGTGGTGTCGATGTGCATGATGTCGGACGGGCAGATATCAACGCAGTGGCCACAACCGTCACAACGCGTCATATATACAAATGTTGGCATGACAATCCTCTCTTATATTCTCGATTCCGTTGAAACGGCTCAGAAGTGGGTCGGCTTTTCGCGCTTGATACCCAGGCCCATGTTGGGCGGGTTGGTACCCATGTACTCCGGAATGTCCGGGTAGCGGGCCTGCAGCGCAGGGTCGCTCAGCTCACCCACGTCGGGCAGGTTCTCCTGGGAACCGTCGGCACGGGTGATCTTCTTCTGGTAGGCCGCGGCGGGCTTGAAGAACATGTGGGCAAACTTGGACCACAGCACACCGCCAAACAGAACGGTGGCAGAGAGGATGAACAGGGCGAAGAGCACCATGTTCACACCCTCAAGGCCACCACCGGCAAGGGACCAAATCAGGGCAAAGGTCACGGTGGAGAGCAGGGAGACGATGAACAGGTCGGCGCGCACCAGGCGGGCCAGCTTCACACCCTCGGACATGCGGTCTACACGAATCAGGAACCAGAACCAGTAACCACCAAAGGCCACCATCGCCGCGCCCACGTGCCACAGCACCGGCCAGATACCGGCCTTGTCGCTGCCCGGGTAGGCAAAGATCAGCATTGCGGTGGAGACGACGAAGATGATGAAACCGTACATCAGGAAGAGGTGGGAGATACGACGCTGCGGGTTGCAGAACTCGGAGGAGGTCATCACCTCGCTGGTCAGGGTCTGAACCATCAGCCCCACCTTCTCGCCGCCACTGACGCTACGCTTGGCACTCTTCTCAGCCTTCTTGGCATTCTCGAAAAAGTACTTGGCGCTCTTCTTGTGCATCATGTCGAGGATCACGCCCCCGACAACCAGAACCACCATAAGGACGACATACATCTGCATGATGTCTGGCGTGATGACGTCGGAAATACCACTAAAGGGATTAGTACTAATCATCGTCTCCTCTCCTGAGAATTATTACCGTAGTTAATTTTCCGCCGCAGTCGCAGCGCATTCTTTGAAATTGATTTTAAGTGGGGACCACTTGGCTTATTAATTCTGTTTATCCGCTAATTAGTTTTGCTTATTGTCGACGAGTATACCCGCCTTTCTTTTCATTTACGCCATGCGGACTAAGGGCCCGTTATCGCGGCGCAGTTTTTTTCACGGAGGGTTACCTTATCGAGATATTAAAGACGTACCAAACAGAACATTCTTGCTCTGCTATAAATACACTTTATGTAGGGATTATAGGGCGCTTCCGGAAGGGACCCGGGAGGTAGAATAATGGGGAGGAAGCAGGTATATTAGTATATTACCATTAAGAATGAATGGATTCAGGCCGAACGGGTCCCTGCCGCTAGCAGAAGCGGAGGGGGTTGTTCGGCCTTGTCAGTTCCCCCATTTTTGCAGGTACACCAGAGAAAGCTCATGAGCGACAACAGCAAGAACGCGACCGAGAGTCGCATCGAGGTCAAGCACACGACCTGCTACATGTGCGCCTGTCGTTGCGGTATCCGCGTCACCCTGCGTGACGGCGAGGTCCGCTACATTCAGGGCAACCCGGATCACCCGCTGAACAAGGGCGTCATCTGCGCCAAGGGCTCCTCCGGTATCATGAAGCAGTACTCCCCCGCCCGTCTGACCAAGCCCCTCAAGCGCAAGGAGGGTGCCGATCGTGGCGCCGCCGAATTCGAGGAGATCAGCTGGGACGAAGCCTTCGGCATCATGGAGGAGCGCCTCTCCAATATCCGCGCCACAGACCCGAGCAAGTTCGCGCTGTTTACCGGCCGTGATCAGATGCAGGCCCTCACCGGTCTGTTCGCCAAAAACTTCGGTACCCCCAACTACGCTGCCCACGGTGGTTTCTGCTCGGTCAACATGGCCACCGGCATGATCTACACCATCGGCGGTTCCTTCTGGGAGTTCGGTGGTCCGGACCTGGAACGCGCCAAGCTGTTCATCATGATCGGCACCGCCGAGGATCATCACTCCAACCCGATGAAGATCCACCTCTCGCACTTCAAGCGCAACGGCGGCCGCTTCATCTCCATCAACCCGATCCGCACCGGCTACTCGGCCATCGCCGATGAGTGGGTGCCGATCAAGACCGGTACCGACGGCGCCCTGTTCCTGGCGCTGATCCACGAGATCATCAAGACCGGCCTCTACGACCGTGACTTCCTGGTGCAGTACACCAACTCCGCCGAACTGGTGAACCTGGACAGCGGCAGCTCTGAAGAGGGCATGTTCGTGCGCGCCGAGGTGCCGGACGAGGAGGGCTGCTTCGACCCGCAGAACAAGCTGTGGATGGACCGCGCCAGCAACAAGCCGGTGGTGGCCCGCTCCGAAGGCGCCGACGCCTACCTGCTGGGCGAGTTCAAGCTCGAGGACGGTACCCCGGTCAAGCCCGCCTTCCAGATGCTGGCCGACCGCGTCAAGGAGTTCACCCCCGAGTGGGCCGAGGGCATCACCGGCATCCCCGCCGCGACCATCCGTCGTCTGGCCCACGAGATGGGCATCACCGCTCGCGACGAGAAGATCGAGCTGCCCATCGCCTGGACCGATGCCTGGGGTAAGGAGCACCAGAGTGTCACCGGTAACCCGGTGGCCTTCCACGCCATGCGCGGCCTGGCCGCCCACTCCAACGGCTTCCAGACCATTCGCGCGATGTCCATCCTGATGTCGCTGCTGGGCACCATCGACCGCCCCGGAGGTTTCCGCCACCGCGCGCCCTTCCCGCGTCCGATCCCGCCCTGCCCCAAGACCCCGACCTCCTGGGACGACGTCAAGCCCAACACCCCGCTCAACGGCATGCCGCTGGGCTGGCCGGCCGACCCGGACGACCTGTTCGTGGACGACAAGGGCGAGCCGGTGCGCATCGACAAGGCCTTCTCCTGGGAGCACCCGCTCTCGGCCCACGGCCTGATGCACAACGCCATCACCAACGCCTGGCGCCAGGACCCCTACAAAATCGACACCCTCATGCTGTTCATGGCCAACATGGCCTGGAACTCCAGCATGAACACCGACGAAGTGCGCAAGATGCTCAACGACAAGGATGACAACGGGGAGTACAAAATCCCCTTCATCATCGTCGCCGATGCCTTCCACTCCGAGACCGTCGCCTTCGCCGACCTGGTGCTGCCCGATACCACCTACCTTGAGCGCCACGACGTCATGTCCATGCTCGACCGCCCGATCTCCGAGTTCGAGGGTCCGGTCGATGCGGTACGCCTGCCGATCCTGCCGCCCAAGGGCGAGTGCAAGCCCTTCCAGGAAGTGCTGATCGAGATGGGCACCCGCCTCAAGCTGGGGCCGTTCATCAAGGAGGACGGTTCGCGCAAGTACCGCGACTACCCGGACTTCATCACCAACTTCGAAACCGCCCCCGGTTCCGGCATCGGCTTCCTCGGTGGCTGGCGCGGCAAGGGTGGCGAGAAGGAGATGAAGGGTGAGCCCAACCCCAAGCAGTGGGAGATGTACGAGAAGCACGGCGCCCACTTCCACTACGAGCTGCCCAAGTCCTACCAGTACATGCGTAACTGGAACCAGGGCTACCTGCAGTGGGCCCAGGAGCACGGTCTGACCCGCTACGCCGAGCCGATTAACATCCACATCTACTCCGAGGTGCTGCAGAAGTTCCGCCTCGCCGCCCAGGGCAAGACCGACGGCCGCCAGCCGCCGGAGCGCCTGCGCAAGCGTGTGGAGACCTACTTCGATCCGCTGCCCTTCTACTATGAGCCGATCGAGGCCCAGCTGAGCGACAAACAGAAGTACCCGCTCAACGCCGTGACCCAGCGTCCGATGGCCATGTACCACTCGTGGGACAGCCAGAACGCCTGGCTGCGCCAGATCCACACCTTCAACTACCTCTACGTTAACCCGGTGACTGCGCAGGCGGCTGGCATTGAGGACGGTCAGTGGATGTGGGTCGAGTCCATGCACGGCAAGGTGCGCTGCATCTGCCGCTACAGCGAGTCCACCGAGCCGGGCACCGTCTGGACCTGGAACGCCATCGGCAAGGCCACCGGCGCCTGGAACCTGGCCAAGGATGCCAACGAGTCCAAGCAGGGCTTCCTGCTCAACCACGTCATCAGCGAGGAACTGCCGGCCCACGAGGCCGGGGACCACATCTCCAACTCCGACCCGATCACCGGCCAGGCCGGCTGGTACGACGTACAGGTGCGTATCTACCCGGCGGGCGAGGACGAGGCCAAGGAGACCTTCCCGCAGTACGCTGAGATGAAACCCGTTCCCGGTATGGAGAAACGCCGTCCCTGGCAGAACTACTTCGCCGGTCTGTTCACCAAGGGAGGCAAGAACTAATGACCCAGTTAGCCCTTGTTATCGATCTGAACGT
>JBFFRO010000025.1:0-11917 GCA_041572995.1 Thiohalomonadaceae bacterium | reverse complement strand
CTAGAGCAGGGGCTATCGGCCATGCCCGCCTCCGATCCGGCGACCCGCGCTGAGCTTGAGTGCTGGATCGCCGAGCACGGCCTGGAGGCGGCGCATCGACGTCTCGCCGAGGTGGATCCGGCCGCGGCCGAGCGTATCCACCGCAATGACCCTCAGCGTCTGCAGCGGGCCCTGGAGGTGTACGCCATCAGTGGTCAGCCGATTAGCAGCTTCTGGGGCGAGGCTCCCGAGCCGCCCCCCTATCGCATCCTCAAGCTGCTGCTGTTGCCCGAGCGCGAGGCCCTGCGCGGGCGTATCGCCGGTCGTTTCGGTCTGATGCTGGAGCGGGGGCTAATCGGCGAGGTGGAGCGGCTCTTTGCCCGGGGAGACCTGCATATCGACCTGCCGTCGATACGCGCGGTGGGGTACCGGCAGGTGTGGCAGTATCTGCTCGGTGAGCTGGATCGCGGGGAGATGGAAGAGCGAGGGGTGATCGCCACCCGCCAGTACGCCAAGCGTCAGTTCACCTGGCTGCGAGGCGAAGAGGGGGCCGAGGCCTTCGATCCATTGAGCCCGTATTTTCTCGATAAGGTATTGAAATATCTGGATAGAGAACGCATATAGGCGCCATGGACAGTTGTGCTAGAATGTGACCTGTGTCACAGAACCGTCAGCGATCTGGGCACCATCCGGTTACAACCACAGTCTGTTTAGTACTTGAGCGGTAAGACTTTTTTGATGCGCGAGTTGCGCAACATAATAACAATCAGGAGCAAGAACATGAGTAAAGGGCAGGCCTTACAAGACCCGTTTCTGAACGCGCTGCGCAAGGAGCGTATTCCCGTCTCGATCTACCTGGTGAACGGAATCAAGCTTCAGGGCCAGATCGACTCCTTCGACCAGTTTGTGGTGTTACTGAAGAACTCGGTCAACCAGATGGTTTACAAGCACGCCATCTCTACCGTGGTCCCCAGCCGTAACGTCAAGCTCAACTTCATGGCCCAGGGCGGCGATGAGGGGGCTCAGGGCGGTCATCACAACTTCTAATCCCCGTGTTTACCGGGGCTCACGTCCCGGGAGGTGAGCTTGTTTGAACGTCCCAAGAGCGGTGAGCGCGCCGTTCTGGTTCACCTCGACCTGCAGCAGGAGAGTGATTGCGAGGACCTGGCCGAGTTCCGGGACCTTGCCCTCTCCGCAGGCGCCGAGGTGGTGGCTGTGGTCACCGGTGCCCGGCGCCAGCCCGAACCCAAATACTTTGTCGGCAGCGGCAAGGCCGAGGAGATCCGCGAGGTGGTCCAGGTCGAGGAGATCGAACTGGTCCTGGTCAACCATGCCATCTCTCCCTCTCAGGAGCGCAACCTCGAACGCCTGTTGCAGTGCCGGGTGCTTGACCGCACCGGACTGATCCTCGACATCTTTGCCCAGCGTGCCCGTACCCATGAGGGTAAGCTGCAGGTGGAGTTGGCGCAGCTGCGCCACCTCTCCACCCGCCTGGTGCGAGGTTGGACCCACCTGGAGCGGCAGAAGGGCGGTATCGGCCTGCGTGGCCCGGGTGAGACCCAGCTGGAGACCGACCGCCGGCTGCTCGGCGAGCGCATCAAGTCGCTCAACAAGCGCTTGCAGAAGGTGGGCCGTCAGCGCGAGCAGGGACGTCGTTCGCGCCGTCGTAACGAGGTACCGACTGTCTCCCTGGTGGGCTATACCAATGCCGGCAAGTCGACCCTCTTCAACCGCCTCACCGAGGGCGGGGTGTATGCCGCCGACCAGCTCTTTGCCACTCTCGACCCGACCCTGCGGCGCCTGGAATTGCCCGATGGGGGTGAGCTGGTGCTGGCCGACACCGTCGGTTTTATCCGCCATCTGCCGCACGACCTGGTGGCGGCCTTCCGCGCCACCTTGCAGGAGTCGCGTGAGGCGGACATGCTGCTGCACGTGATCGATGTGGCCGACCCCGAGCGCGAGGCCAAGATGGAACAGGTGCTGGAGGTGCTGGAGCAGATCGGCGCCGATGAGGTGGAGCAGCTGGAGGTCTACAACAAGATTGACGCCCTGGAGGAGCCGCAGGTGCAGATCAGCCGCGATGGCGAGGGCCGCGCACAGGCGGTCTATGTCTCGGCTCGCGAGGACCTCGGCATGCCGGAGCTGATGCGCGCCCTGAGTGAGCGCCTCTTCGGCACCCGCCTGCGCCTGCAGCTGGCACTGCCGCCGCAGGCGGCGCGCTTGCGCGCCCGCCTCTACGAGCTGGGGGTAGTTAGTGGGGAGCACGGCGGTGAGGCGGGCGAGAGCCTGCTCACCGTGCAGCTGCAGCGGCAGCAGCTGGGACAGTTGCGCAAGGAGGCCGATTTTCGTCCCTATCTCCCCGACCCACCGCCTGAGGAGGGCGAGGAGGGGGATGAGGCATGGCTGCCTTGACTCGCATTCCTTGCGGTAAAGGGGCCAGCCCCCTAGAATCCTCGGTTATCTGCGGCTGACGCCGTGACATTTGAATATTCATCGATTGGAGCATTTCATGGCCTGGAATGAACCGGGCGGCTCCGGGGACAAGGATCCCTGGGGCGGCCGCAACAACGATCAGGGTCCGCCGGACCTGGACGAAGCCTTCCGCAAGCTGCAGCAGAAGATGGGCGGCCTCTTCGGTGGCGGTCCGCGTGATCCCGCCTCCGGTGGTGGTGGCAGCGGCTTCGGTGGCGCTGTGCTGTTAGTGGTGGTTGCCGCCATCGTCTGGTTCCTCTCCGGCTGGTACATCGTCGAGGAGGGCCGTCGCGGCGTGGTGCTGCAGTTCGGTGCCTACCACGACATCACCATGCCGGGCCCGCACTGGTACCCGCGCTTCGTTCAGAGCGTCGAGATCGTCGATATCGAGAACATCCGCAGCATCGAGATGGGCATGCGCACCGAAGATGCGCTGATGCTGACCCAGGATGAGAACATCATCGATATCAAGTACGGCGTGCAGTACAAGATCAGCGACCCGCGTGAGTATCTCTTCAATGTCCGCGACCCCGACCAGACCTTGCAGGAGGCGGTAGAGAGCGCCGTGCGCGAGGTGGTCGGCAAGCGCAGGATGGACCCGGTGATCACCGGTGGCCGTACCGAGGTGGCCGCTGCCACCCAGGCCCTGGCCCAGGAGATTCTCGACCGCTACCAGACCGGCCTGCTCATCACCTCGGTGAACATGCAGGACGCCCAGGCCCCGCAGCCGGTGCAGGACGCCTTTGCCGATGCGGTGCGTGCGCGTGAGGACAAGGAACGCAAGAAGAACGAGGCCGAGGCCTACGCCAACGACGTGCTGCCCAAGGCCCGTGGTCGTGCCGCGCGTATGGTGGCCGAGGCCACCGCCTACAAGGAGCAGGTGGTGGCCGCCGCCGAGGGTGAGGCCGCGCGCTTCTCCCAGGTGCTGACCGAGTACAAGAAGGCCCCCGAGGTGACCCGCAAGCGTCTCTACCTGGAGGCGATGGAGTCGGTGCTGAGCCGCAGCTCCAAGGTGTTGATCGATGCCGAGGGCAACAACAACCTGCTCTACCTGCCGCTGGACCGTCTCACCGGGGGTTCGTCGCAGCCGCTCAAGCTGCCGCGCCTGGATGAGCTGCCCGCCGCTGTTGAGGAGTCCACCAGCCGCCAGCCAGTTAATCCGCGCGACACCTCGCGCATGCGGGAGGTGCGCCAATGAACCGTTCCATAAACATCCTGATTATCGGCCTGGCACTGCTGGGGCTGATCGCCTTCTCCGCCCTCTACACCATCAACGAGCGCGAGCTGGCCATCAAATTCCAGCTCGGTGAGTTTGTCTCCGTGGACGGTGAGCCGGGGCTGAAGTGGAAGATCCCCTTCATCCAGAACGTGCGTAAATTCGAGCGCCGCATCATTACCCTTGATGCCCAGCCCGAGCGCTATCTCACCCTGGAGAAGAAGAACGTCATCGTCGACGCCTTCATCAAATGGCGCATCAGCGACGTGTCCAACTACTACAAGACCATGGCCGGTGATGAGCGTAATGCCTCCATGCGTCTGCAGCAGGTGATCAACGACGGCCTGCGTGCCGAGTTTGGTAAGCGCACCATCCAGGAGGCCATCTCCGGTGAGCGCGGCGAGATCATGCGGGTCATTACCGACCAGATCGCCGCCCAGGTGAAGGAGTACGGCATTGAGGTGGTGGATGTGCGCATCAAGCGTATCGAGCTGCCACGTGATGTCTCCGACTCGGTCTACCAGCGTATGCGTGCCGAGCGTGACCGTGTTGCCAAGGAGCTGCGTTCCGAGGGTGCGGAGATCGCCGAGAAGATCCGTGCCGAGGCTGACCGCCAGCGCTCGGTGATCATCGCCGAGGCCTACCGCGAGGCCGAGGGGCTGCGCGGTGAGGGTGATGCCCGCGCCTCCGAGATCTACGCCCAGGCCTACGGCAAGGATCCGCAGTTCTACGCCCTCTACCGCAGCCTCGATGCCTACAAGCGGGTATTCGACAAGCGCGAGGATATGCTGGTCCTCGACCCGAGCGCCGAGTTCTTCAAGTATTTCGGTAGCGCCACGGGTAAGTAAGGCGAGGCCCTGGTGCCGGGCGGCCTCGCCGCCCGGCCTTTTGCTGTTTGGGGGATAGTGGATGTGGTCTGACCTGTGGGCAGCGCTGGCCCTGGTGCTGGTGGTGGAGGGGCTATTGCCTGCCATCTCGCCGCGCGGATATCGCCAGACCATGATTCAGGTCACCCGCATGGATGACCGTTCCCTGCGCAGTGTCGGCCTGGTAAGTATGATTCTGGGCGCACTGCTGCTCTATCTGATAAGGCACTAAAGCTGATGATTAACGACCGCTGGCTGTTGCCGGAAGGCATCGACGAGATCCTGCCCAACCAGGCAAGACGCCTGGAGCGGCTGCGCCGTGAGCTGCTCGACCAGTTCGATGCCTGGGGCTACGAGATGGTCTTCCCGCCGCTCATCGAGTACATCGACTCGCTGCTCACCGGTACCGGTAACGACCTGGACCTGCAGACCTTCAAGCTGATCGACCAGCTCACCGGCCGCCTGATGGGCATGCGCGCCGATATGACCCCGCAGGTAGCGCGCATCGATGCCCACCGTCTGCCGGGCGATGGCCCGCGTCGCCTCTGCTACATCGGCGCGGTGCTGCACACCCGTCCCGAAACCCATGGTGGTTCACGCAGTCCCATCCAGCTGGGGGCCGAGCTCTACGGCCACGCCGGCATCGAGAGCGACGTGGAGGTGTTGCGGTTGATGGCCGCCACCCTCAAGCGCGCCGGTTTCTCCCAGCTGCACCTGGACCTGGGACATGTCGGTATCTTCCGCGGCCTGGCCCGGCAGGCAGGGCTGGACGAGGCCGCCGAGGCGGCACTGTTCGATGCCCTGCAACGCAAGGCCGCCCCGGAGGTTGCCGAGCTGACCGCTGGCCTTGGTGATGTGGGTGTCATGCTCGCCGCCTTGCCGCGCCTCAACGGCCCGACCGCGGTGCTGGAGACCGCTGCTGAGACCCTGGCCGCCGCCTCAGTGGAGGTGCGCGAGGCCCTGGGGCAGTTGCGCGAGGTGGCCGCGGCCCTCGGTGAGCAGAGTGGCGTGGAGCTCAACTTCGACCTTGCCGAGCTGCGCGGCTACCATTACCACACCGGTCTGGTTTACGCCGCCTACGCCCCCGGGCGTAGCCAGGCGCTGGCCCAGGGCGGACGCTATGATGAGATCGGCAAGGTGTTCGGGCGGGCCCGCCCGGCCACCGGTTTTAGCATGGACCTGCGTGCCGCCCTGGAGCTGCCCCAAAATGAGACGGAGGGCGCCCTTCGTGGTATCTTTGTGCCTTGGAGCGATGAGCGCACCGGGCTGGATGAGGCCGTTGCCGAACTGCGTACCGCCGGAGAGCGAGTGGTGCAGGGGCTACCGGGCCAGAATGATACCGCCGGGTGTGATCGCCAGCTGCTCGTCGAGGGCGGAAGCTGGAGCGTCCACCCGCTTTAAGTAAAGCGATTTTGACGATTATCGCGGCGGCGTGCCGATGGCGCGGCGCCGCTTCGTGCGTAACGAAGAGAGAAAGACGATGGGCAAGAACGTTGTCGTGATCGGCACCCAGTGGGGTGACGAGGGCAAGGGCAAGGTGGTGGACCTGCTTACCGAGCAGTGTGATGCGGTGGTGCGCTTCCAGGGCGGTCACAATGCCGGTCACACCCTGGTGATCGACGGCAAGAAGACCGTGCTGCACCTGATCCCCTCGGGCATCCTCCACGATGGCGTGGAGTGCATGATCGGCAACGGCGTGGTGCTCGCCCCCGACGCACTGATGACCGAGCTGGACATGCTGGAGCAGGGCGGTGTGCCCGCCTCCGAGCGCCTGCGCATCTCCGAGGCCTGCACCCTGATCCTCCCCTACCACATCGCCCTCGACCAGGCGCGCGAGCTGGCCCGCGGCAAGCTGGCCATCGGCACCACCGGCCGCGGTATCGGTCCGGCCTACGAGGACAAGATCTCCCGCCGCGGCCTCAAGGTGGGCGACATGCTCCACCGTGAGCGTTTCGCCGCCCGCCTCGGTGAGGTGCTGGATTATCACAACTTCACCCTCAAGCACTACTTCAAGACCGACACGGTCGACTTCCAGCAAGTGCTGGATCAGGGCCTGGAGTGGGCCGAGCGCATCCGCCCCATGGTTACCGACGTCACCGGCCTGCTTCACCGCTACCGTCGCGAGGGCAAGAACATTATGTTCGAGGGCGCCCAGGGTACCCTGCTGGATATCGACCACGGCACCTACCCCTATGTGACCAGCTCCAACCCCACCGCCGGCGGTGCCTGCACCGGTACCGGCGTCGGCCCGCGTGATATCGACTACATCCTCGGTATCACCAAGGCCTACACCACCCGTGTCGGCGGCGGTCCCTTCCCCACCGAGCTGTATGACGGCGATAAATTCAAAGATCCCATGGGCAAGCACATGGCCGAGGTCGGCCACGAGATCGGTGCCTCGACCGGTCGCCCGCGTCGTTGCGGCTGGTTCGATGCCGTTTCCATGCGCCGCTCCGCCGAGATCAACTCCCTCTCCGGTATCTGCCTGACCAAGATGGACGTGCTCGACGGCCTGGAGACCCTCAAGATCGCCACCGGCTACAAGGTCGATGGCGTCAGCCTCGACACCCCGCCGATCGGTGCCGACGCCTACGAGCAGTGCGAGCCTGAGTACATCGAGGTGCCCGGCTGGTCCGAGTCCACCGTCGGCGTGCGCGACTACGACAGCCTGCCGGAGAACGCCAAGGCCTACATCAAGAAGATCGAGGAGGTGCTCGGGGTGCCGGTGGACATCATCTCCACCGGTCCCGATCGTGCCGACACCATCGTCCTGCGTGATCCCTACAAGGTCTAAGCAAGCATCAAGGGATGATGGAAAAAAGGGTCTCTTCGGAGGCCCTTTTTTGTGGCCTACGCACGGCCGCCCACGGAGCTGATATCCACCCGTGAAAAATTCCCGCTAGAAGGGTGTAGTGGAAGTGGGGATACAGATAAGAAAAAACCCGTACCGGCTGAACCGTGTACGGGTTTTTTACAGATGGTGCCGAGGAGAAGACTCGAACTTCCACGGGGTTGCCCCCACTAGCACCTGAAGCTAGCGCGTCTACCAATTTCGCCACCTCGGCTTGAGGACGCGAACTTTACCGGGGTCCCTGGGGCTTGTCAACACCCGAAAGGGCGCTGTGCCGAAACTTTTTGCGCCTCGCCACGGGCATCCCACCCAAGTACCTATAGATGATAGAATACCTGCCTAAATGAATAGCCACTCCTCGGGCAAGGACCCGCACTCAATGTCGAAGAAGACCCCGCATGACCCCTACGCCGAGCGCGAGGCGGAGAAGTACGACAACCCCATCCCCAGCCGTGAGTTAATCCTCAAGCTGCTGGAGGAGGCGGGTGAGCCGATGTACCGTGACGCCATCGCCGAGGCCCTGGAGCTGGAGACGGAAGAGCAGCTGGAGGCGATACGCCGCCGCCTGCGGGCCATGGAGCGCGATGGACAGCTGATCTTCAACCGCCGTGGCGGTTACTGCCTGGTGGATAAGCTGGACATGGTGCGCGGTCGGGTGATCGGCCACCCGGACGGCTTCGGCTTCCTGGTGCCGGAGGAGGGGGGCGATGACCTGTTCCTCTCCGCCAAGCAGATGCACTCGGTGCTGCACGGCGATAAGGTGTTGGCCCGCGTTGCCGGGGTGGATCGCCGCGGTCGCCGCGAGGGCGCGGTGGTGCAGGTGCTGGAGCATGCCAACCACGAGGTGGTGGGGCGCTACTTCATCGACCAGGGCGTGGGCTTCGTGGTCGCCGACAACAAGCGCATCAACCAGGACATCCTGGTGCCGGAGGAGCATGCCGGTGGTGCGGTGGACGGTCAGTTCGTGGTGGTGGAGATCTACGAGTATCCCACACTGCACCGCCAGGCCATGGGGCGTATCATCAACATCCTCGGTGAGCACATGGCCCCGGGGATGGAGATCGACATCGCCATCCGCGCCCACGAGATCCCGAACGAGTGGCCGGATGAGGTCGAGGCTGCCATCGCCTCGCTCAGAGACGAGGTGCCTGAGGCGGCCAAGAGTGAGGAAGGCCGCCGTGACATCCGTCAGCTGGCCCTGGTGACCATCGACGGCGAGGACTCCAAGGACTTCGACGATGCAGTCTACGCCGAGGCCGATGGTGACGGCTGGCGCCTGGTGGTGGCCATCGCCGATGTCTCCCACTACGTGAAGCCCGGCTCGGCGCTGGATGTGGAGGCCTACGAGCGTGGCAACTCCACCTACTTCCCGGGCCGCGTGGTGCCGATGCTGCCGGAGCTGCTCTCCAACGGCCTCTGCTCGATCAATCCCAAGGTGGATCGCCTGTGCATGGTCGCCGATATGCGCATCAACGCCGAGGGTGAGCTGACCGCCTACGAGTTCTACCCCGGGGTGATGAACTCCCACGCCCGCCTGACCTACAACAAGGTGGCGGCGATGCTGATCGACTCCGATCCGGCCCTGTGCGCCGAGTACAGTGAGCTGCTGCCGCACCTGCACAACCTCTACTTCCTCTACCAGACGCTGCACAAGCGTCGGGTGGCACGCGGGGCCATCGATTTCGATACCACCGAGACCAAGATCGAGTTTGGCTCGCACCAGAAGATCGAGCGTATCGTGCCGGTACACCGCAACGATGCCCACCGCCTGATCGAGGAGTGCATGCTGATGGCTAACACCGCCGCGGCCAAGCTGCTGGAGAAGGCGGGTGTGCCCATCGTCTACCGCATCCACGATACCCCCAAGCTGGAAAAGCTGGAGGCGGTGCGTGAGTTCCTCGCCGAGCTGGGTCTCACCCTGGGTGGTGGCGACAAGCCCGAGGCGCGTGACTACGCCAAACTGCTGGGACAGGTGCAGGAGCGCCCCGATGCCCACCTGATCCAGACGGTGATGCTGCGCAGCATGATGCAGGCGGTCTACAGCCCCGACAACATCGGTCACTTCGGCCTCGCCTTCGACGCCTATACCCACTTCACCTCACCCATCCGCCGCTACCCGGACCTGCTGGTGCATCGTGCCATCCGTCACGTGATCAGTGGCAAGGGAGTCGAGAAGTTCCGCTATAGCCACCACGACATGGAGCAGATGGGAGAGCACTGCTCGACCACCGAGCGCCGCTCCGACGAGGCGACCCGCAACGCCACCGACTGGCTCAAATGCGAGTACATGCTGGACAAGATCGGCGACGAGTTCGATGGCACCATCGCCTCGGTGACCGGCTTCGGCCTGTTCGTCGAGCTGGACGAGATCTACGTCGAGGGTCTGGTGCACGTGACCAACCTGCCCAACGACTACTACCACTTCGACCCGGTCAAGCACCGTATGGTCGGTGAGCGCACCGGCCAGCGTTTCCGTCTGGGTGACCGGGTGCGGGTCAAGGTCGCGCGGGTGGACATGGACGAGCGCAAGATCGACTTCGACATGTCCTGAGCGGTGGCCTGAACCCGTATGTCTGATCTGATCTACGGCCTCAACAGCCTCTTCGGCGCCCTCAAGAACCCGGGGGCGCTGAGTGAGATCTGGCTGGATGAAAAGCGCCGTGACAAACGCCTTGGCCGCCTCGCCGAGCAGGCAAAAAAGGCGGGGCTGACGGTACAGTGGGTGGCGCGCGAGGAGCTGGACCGTCTCAGCGACAATGCCCGTCACCAGGGTGCCGTGGCGCGCCTGGCCGCCGAGGCCGCGGCGGTGCGCAATGAGTCCTTCCTTGAACAACTCCTGACCGAACTGGATAGCCCGCCGCTGCTGCTGGTGCTGGATGGTGTGCAGGACCCCCACAACCTCGGTGCCTGCCTGCGCACCGCCGATGCGGTCGGTGCCCATGCGGTTATCGCCCCGCGTGATCGTGCCTGCGGCCTTACCCCCACGGTGCGCAAGGTGGCCAGTGGCGCGGCCGAGTCGGTGCCCTTTATCCAGGTCACCAACCTCTCGCGTACCCTGAAGATGCTGCGCCACGCCGGCGTGTGGGTGGTGGGCACGGCCATGGACGAGAGCGCCGGGCCGCTCTACCAGGCACGCCTGGATGGCCCGCTGGCGCTGGTGCTCGGCGCCGAGGGCAGCGGTATTCGCCGACTCAGTCGCGAGAACTGCGACCAGCTGGTCACCATCCCCATGCTCGGCACAGTCGAGAGTCTCAATGTTTCGGTCGCCGCCGGTGTCTGTCTCTACGAGGCGCGCCGCCAGCGCGACGCCTGATTCCCCTGCGATTGCGCCCTGGGCTCGCCTTGGGGTAGAATGCGCGGCTTGTCTCCGTCCGTGTCGGCAGTTGCGGCGTGCCGGAGCAGACAATTTGGATTTCCTCCTTGCTCCAGACAATGGGTCTGGGGCTGATTTAAACCGTAAGGAGTGCTTTAAAAGTGCGACACTACGAAATCGTTTTTATGGTCCACCCGGACCAGAGTGAGCAGGTTCCTGCCATGATCGAGCGCTACCGTTCGAGCATCGAGACCAGCGGTGGCAGCATCCACCGTCTCGAGGATTGGGGCCGCCGTCAGCTCGCCTACCCCATCAACAAGATCCACAAGGCCCACTATGTTCTGATGAACATCGAGTGTGATAACGCCGCGCGCGAGGAGCTGGAGTCCGCCTTCCGCTTCAACGATGCCGTTATTCGCAGCATGGTGCTGAGCATGGATGAGGCGATCACCGAGGCTTCTCCCCTGGCCAAGTCCAAGGAAGAGAGGGACGAGCGTGATGATCGCCGTGAGGATGCCAAGGTCGAGGCCGCCCCTGAGGCTGCCGACGATGAGGCCAAGGAGACTGACGCCGAGTAAGCGGACCACGCGATGGACAACCACGTGGTTATGGCCGGTGAGGTGCTCAAGGAGCCCGAAACACGCCGCAGCCCCGCAGGTATCCCCATCGCCCGCTTTGCCCTGAAACACCACTCCCGTCGCCAGGAGGCCGGGATGAACCGCGAGGTCCACTGTACGATTACGGTGATTGCCGCGGGCGAGGGGTTGCAGGGCAGGGTCAAACAGTTGCACGGCGGTGACCAGGTTAAGGTGAGCGGCTTCCTGAGCCGCGCCGACAACCGCCAGGGTGAGTACCGGCTGGTAATCCACGCCGAGACCCTGGAACCGCTGGAAATGATTCGTTAGGAGAGTAAAGACATGGCACGCTATTTCCGCCGCAAGAAGTTTTGCCGTTTCACCGCTGAGGGCGTGAAGCAGATCGATTACAAGGATCTGGCCACCCTCAAGAACTACGTCACCGAGACCGGCAAGATCGTCCCGAGCCGCATCACCGGTACCAAGGCCAAGTACCAGCGTCAGCTGGCTACCGCTATCAAGCGCGCCCGCTACCTGGCCCTGCTGCCCTTCAGCGACGCCCACTAAGCGGTAGTCCGCCGAAAGCTGAGTTGTTGTGATGCGCTTTCTGGCGGAGTGGGTCATGCGGGGACGCATGACGGCGGT
>JBFFRO010000024.1:0-12205 GCA_041572995.1 Thiohalomonadaceae bacterium | reverse complement strand
GGCGTAGCGGCCGGGCGGGCTCGCCGGCGTAGACCACCAGTTCCTCCAGAGCCTGTGGCGAGCCCATGGACTCGCGTGGCAGACGCAGGCGGATCTCATAACTGCGATCCCCGGCCAGCAGTTCGCCGGCGATCTCCCCCTGCAGTGCTACGCGCAGGGCGCGGCCGATCGCCTCCGGATCCAGGCCGAGGGCGGCGGTGCGCTCACGATCGATACGCAGGGCCAGCTCCTGGCGCAGCTCCTCGGCGGAGTGTTCCACATTGCGCAGCTGCGGCAGGCCGCGTAGCCGCTCGGCCACCCGGTCGGCGATCTGCCCCAGCTCCTCCAGTTCGGGACCGGCGATGCGCAGGCTGATGTCGTCATCGCCGCGACTGAGTCGGATACCGCGTACCCTGGCGGGGCGTAGACTTACCTGTATTCCAGCCAATTGCAGGGCATCAATGGCGCTCTGGGCGCGACCGAGCCAGGCCGCGGTGGACTCATCCCGTTGGCTGCGCGGCGGCAGTTGCACGCTGATGGAGGCGCGGTTACTCATCTCCCACTCGGTACGACCGAAGATGAAGCCGCCGACGGTGGTGAAGCGACTGCTGATGTTACCCAGTGTGTCCAGCTTTGCCTCCACCTGGCGGACAACGAGATCCATCTGTTTCAGACTGATGCCGGGATCGGCGCTAAGTCCGATGGTCACTTGGCCCAGATCCATGTCCGGCAGGAACTGCTGACGGGCACTGTCGAAACGGGTGAGGGCGAGGCCCAGTGCCAGCAGCAGCAGCAGGACCAGTGCGCCCTGGGCGGTGGGGCGTGCCAGCAGGCCGTTGAGCAAACGGGCATAGCCGCCGCCCAGGCGCCCCATGATCGATTCCATCGTGCGCTGCAAGTGATTTTGCCCCCGCTCGCGCAGTCCCGTCGCCCAGGCCGGGACCAGGGTCAGGGCCACCACCATGGAGGCGAGGATGGCGGCGGAGATGGTGAAGATCAGCTCGCGAAAGAGCAGTCCGACCAGGCCGCCAACGAAGAGGAAGGGGAGCACCGCGGCGAGGTTGGTGGAGGTGGCGGCGACGATGGCGCCGTTGATCTCGGCGGCGGCGGCACGCCCGGCCTCGCCCGGTGCCTCGCCCTGACGCTGGTGGCGGACAATGTTCTCCAGCATGACGATGGTGTTGTCCACTAGCATGCCGACGCCGAGGGCCAGCCCGCCCAGGGTCATGATGTTGAAGGTGAGCCCGCCGAAGCCCATCAGTACGAAGGTGAGCATCACCGCCAGCGGGATGGCACTGCCGATGATGAGGGTGCGGCGCAGGCTGCCGAGAAACAGGTAGACCACGGCCATCGCCAACAGGGTACCGCTGAGGGCGGCAGCGGTGGCGTTATTCAGGGCGTTGCTGACGTAGACCGACTGGTCGCCTACCTTGGCGATGCTCATATCGGCGGGGATCTGCCGCTGCGCACGCAGCCAGGCCAGGCGCTCCTCTACCGCCTCGACCACGGCCACGGTGTTGGCGTTGGGCTGCTTCTGGATGGAGACCTTGAGACCGGCGCGGCCATCCAGGCGCACCAGCAGACGCTCGTCGGCATGGCCATCAACGACCCGCGCCAGTTCATCCAGGCGCAGGGTGGAGCCGTCCTTGAGGCGGATGGGTAGTGCGGCCAGTTCATCGACGCTGCGCAGCCGCGCATCGGTGCGCCCGCTCAGTTCACGTAGCGGCATCTCCAGGCGGCCGGCGGCGGTTTCGATATTGGCCTTGCGCAGCACCTCGGCCAGGTCATCGATGCTCAGGCCGAGGGCGGCCAGACGCTGGGGTTCAGGGAGGATCTGGATCTCGCGCAGCTGGCCGCCACCCACCTCCACCGCGGCGACCCCGGGGAGGTTAAGGAACTGACGGGCGAAGTCGTAATCGACCCAGCTGCGCAGGGCCACAGGCTCCATCGACTCGCTGCCGATAACGAACTCTGCCACCGGGATCTGCGAGGGGTCACGCTTGTAGATGATCGGTGGACGGATGGTCTCCGGGAGAAAGCGCTTGGCACGGTCCAGGCGGGTGCTGGCATCGCGAAGGGCGACGTCGATGTCGGTGCCGTAGGCAAAGCTCAGGTCTACCCGGCTTACCCCTTCGCTGCTACGCGACTGGATGGCGACGGCATCCTCGGTGATGGCCAGCTGCTCCTCCAGCTGGCGGGTGATGCGATCCTCGATGATGCGTGCCGGCACCCCCGGGTCCTGGACGCGTACGCGGATCTCCGGGTAGATGAGCTTGGGTAGCAGGTCCACGGCCAGGCGCTGCATGGCGAACAGCCCCAGCACCACCAGCGCCAGGGCGATCATGCTCACCCCCACCGGGTGGGCGATGGACCAGGCGGCCAGGCCACCGCCGCGAACGGCTTTACTCATTGCCGCGTACCGGGGCGCCGTCGCTAAGGCCGAAGAAGCCGGAGATCACCACTGCGGTGCCCGCCGCCGGGCCCTCCCGCAGTTCGACCTGCTCACCAAAGTGCAGCCCGCTGTGTACCGAGTGGCGGTGCACCTTGTTATTCTCGACAGTGAACACATACTCACCGGTGGCATCCCGTCGCAGCGCGGCAAAGGGCACGGTGCGCCGCGTCTGGGCACGGCCGTTGAGGGAGACCCGGCAGAGCTGGCCAGGGCGTGCGCCCTGGGGCGGCTCGTCGATGGCGATCTCCACCGTACCCTGGCGAGTCGCCGGATCCACCTCAGGATAGATACGCTCGATACGCGCCTGCAGCACGGAGCTGCCCAGGGCGTCGATGCGCAGCTCGACCGTATCGCCCACCGCCAGCTGCGGCAGCAGCAACTCGGAGACCTGTACCTCGGTGAGCAGGCGGGCATCGTCGATCAGGCTCAGCACCTCGCTGTGGGCACTGAGCACATCGCCCAGCTCGGCCATGCGCCGGGCGATCACGCCGGCGAAGGGGGCGGTGATCTGGCTCTGTTCGATACGGGTTCGCAGTAACTGCTCGTCGGCGCGGGCCACCTCCAGCACCGTGCGGGCGCGGGCCAGCTCCTCCTCGGCCACCAGCGACTGTCCCTGCAGGCGCCGTACCCGCTTGAGGTCCAGCTCTGCCTGAGCCCGTTCCGCCTCGGCCTTTTTCAGCTGGGCGCGCAGCAGGGCGTCGTCGATGGCGAAGAGCAGTTCGCCCTGCTTGACGCGCTCGCCCTCGCGCCGCGGCAGCTGGACAAGGTCGCCGGCCTCGCGGTTACGCAGCAGCGCGACTCTGGCTGCACGTAGCGTCCCGCTACGTTCCAGGCGTTGGGCCAGCTCTTTCTCTTCCACTGGTGCGGTGAGGACGCGTGGCGGCGGTGGCGTGTGGCTGCCCGGGGAGGGGCCGGGGCTGGCGCCGTCGCAGGCAATTAGGGGAAGGGTCAGCAGCAGGGGGAGGATTAGCCGTTTCATACCATGATTGGATGCCGTAAAAGAGGCAGAGTAGCGGAAAGTGGCGCAAGGCGATAGGCGCCACCGGCCTCGCTGGCGTGGCGTGGGGAGGGGATTAGCGGCAGTTTTCGAACATGCCGTCCTTGTAGGCTCGTTCGCGTTTGCGTAACGCGGCGCTCTGTTTGAGGGTGTAGCCGCGGCTCATGCGTTCGCGAAGCTCGTCGAGCTTTTGGGTGAATTCGCGGCAGCGCTGCTGGCGTAGCAGGCGCTTGCTCTTGCCTGTGCTGGTGCTGGTACGGCGCTTTGGCGGTTCGTAGTGAAAGCGCAGCGGGCTGGCCGGGGGTGTTGCCGGGGCATTGGGGTCAGGTTCCAGGTGCTCAAGCCGCTCGGGGCTGACCTGGGCGGGTGGGTGGTCACCGAAGTGGGAATTACCCTCGCTGTCGGTCCAATGGTAGATCTCCCCGGGGGCAGCGCCGAGCAGGCGTGGAGCCACCAGCAGAAGCAGGGCTGAGAGGCGCATCGTCGGTAGTCCCTTACTGACGTGATACGCATAACTATAGTTGCTGTGTGGATGCCTGCCACTGGGATCATCGCCGGGCAGGAGGGCGATGTTGCTACTAGCGAGGCCGGTAACGCATCTCCAGGCAGGAGCGTTTCACGCTTTCGTCGGCGGGCAGTTCAATGCGCCGGCTTTCCTGAGCCAGCGGGATCCGTGGGCAGTAGGATGGGCGCAGGCGAAGACCTTCCTCACCAAGTAACGCATCCAGATCCCAGCCGTTGACGATCTCCAACTCATCGGCAGCGATGCGGTAACCATACAGCGAGTCCCAGGGCATGCCCACGGAGCCGTCGGCGTTATGCGAGACGGAGGTGCGGGTGATCATCAGCAGGTGTTCGCGGCCATGTTCGCCACTGAAGGTGCCCATGTAGTGAAGCATCGGCCCGGGCAGCTCACCCGTCAGCTGGATGAGCGGGTAGTGTTGCAGTGATTTAGCGCTGATTTGCGCCGAGCGCTGGCCGGAGGCCTGGACGTTGATACTGGTAACCAGCAGAAGGAGAAGAAGGGTGGTTTTCATGGCTTCCGTGCATGCGGTGATTGGTGGGCCCACCAGGACTCGAACCTGGGACCAAGGGATTATGAGTCCCCTGCTCTAACCAACTGAGCTATAGGCCCAAAATGTGGCGACATTATAGCCTCTAGCCATCGGCGTGGTAATCCCCGATGATTAACGGATTGGGTTCATTATCGAGAGCCTAGCTAGACATGATGAGGGGGAGAGGGTGATAGGGCGAATTATTGTTCATCGGGTCTACTGGCTGCTAATCCTGCTGATCTGGAGCGTCATCGTGATGGCCTCCTACCTGTGGAACAGCAACGAGCTCTACCACCATGCCGAGATGATGGTGATGGAGCGCGGGCGCCACTTCCACCGCACGACCGATCTCGTCAGCCAGTGGAATATGCGCCACAGCAACGTCTATGTGCCGGTAACCAAGCAGGTGCGCCCCAATCCCTACCTCGATATTCCACAGCGTGATGCGGTTACCACAACGGGTCGTCAGCTGACGACGATTAATCATGCTTACATGATCCGCCAGATCTCGGAGCTGGCTGAACCTCAGGGGGTGCACTTTCACCTCACCAGCCTCAAGCCACTTAACCCCGACAATCAGGCTGATCCCTGGGAGACAGAGGCCTTGAGGCGAATGGAGCAGGGGGAGAAGGAGGTGGTTGAAATGCCTCGAGAGGGACAGGGGGTGGCCCGCTATATGCTGCCTCTCTATGTCGAGCCTTACTGTATGGCCTGCCACGCCCAGCAGGGCTACCAGGTAGGAGATCTTCGCGGCGGTCTGAGTGTCAATATTGATGCGGGCCACCTCTTCGATTCACTCGGCGGCCAGTACCGCTCACTGCAAATCATTCACGGGACAGGTTGGCTGCTCGTGACCCTGCTGATGCTCGCGTTCCTCACCTCGGTACGTCGGCATACGGTCTTCCTGGAGGGTGTCAGCAGCGACAGAGGGCAGCGCCTGGACGAGGCCGAGGAGCAGCTGAAAGATTTGGTGACGCGCGATACCACGACTGGTATTCACACCATCGATCACTTCAAGACCCTGGCTGATAATGCCTGGACCAATGCCATCAAAAATCACGCTACTGCGGCCATCATTCTGCTGGAGATTGATCACTTCCACGATTATGCGGATAACTACGGTGCCCTGGAGGGGGACTTCTGCCTCAAACAGGTGACGAAGGCGATCACGGACATCGTTAATCAACCCGGCAGTATTATCGCCCGATACGGTGCCGCCTCTTTCATCATCATGTTAACGGAGTGTGGAGAGGGTGAGATTCGCGATCTTGTCGCACGTATCCACGGTGCGGTATTCGGTTTGAAGATCCCCCACGAGACCTCCGAGGTTTCACGGGTGGTAACGGTTACCGGGGCCTACTCAGTGGCACGACCGAAGAGTGGTACCACAGTGATGGCGCTGACACGCAAGGTCAGGGATTGCCTAGTGCGTAGCAAGAAGGGGCAGCGCAACAAGGTTTATCACTGCACATAAGTGACGTTATCTACGGCAAAAAAAAAGGCCCGGAACGTCGTTGTGCCGGGCCTTTTTTCGAACGCCTGAACCTACTCTTCGAGGAAGCTGCGCAGCTGCTCGGAGCGGCTGGGGTGGCGCAGCTTGCGCAGCGCCTTGGCCTCGATCTGGCGAATACGCTCGCGGGTGACATCGAACTGCTTGCCGACCTCCTCCAGGGTGTGGTCGGTGTTCATGTCGATACCAAAGCGCATGCGCAGCACCTTGGACTCGCGGGCAGTGAGCCCCTCGAGAACGCCGGTGGTGGCCTCCTTGAGGCCGGAAGCGGTGGCCGATTCCACCGGCGAGAGGGCGGCGGTGTCCTCGATGAAATCGCCCAGGTGCGAATCTTCATCATCGCCGATGGGGGTCTCCATCGAGATGGGCTCCTTGGCGATCTTGAGCACCTTGCGCACCTTGTCTTCGGGCATCTCCATGCGCTCGGACAGCTCTTCCGGGGTGGGCTCGCGGCCCATCTCCTGCAGCATCTGGCGGGAGATACGGTTGAGCTTGTTGATGGTCTCGATCATGTGCACCGGGATGCGGATGGTGCGGGCCTGGTCGGCGATCGAGCGAGTGATGGCCTGACGGATCCACCAGGTGGCGTAGGTGGAGAACTTGTAGCCGCGACGGTACTCGAACTTGTCCACCGCCTTCATCAGGCCGATGTTGCCCTCCTGGATCAGGTCCAGGAACTGCAGGCCGCGGTTGGTGTATTTCTTGGCGATGGAGATGACCAGGCGCAGGTTGGCCTCCACCATCTCCTTCTTGGCACGGCGGGCCTTGGCCTCGCCGATGGACATCTTGCGGTTAATATCCTTGATCTCGGCAATGGTCATGCCGCTGCTCTCTTCCAGTGCGGCAAGACGACCCTGCAGCTTGGTCACCTCATCCTTATTGGCGCGCAGGGTGGAGGAGTAGCCCTTCTTGGCGCGGATGTGCTTGTCCAGCCACTTGAGATTGGTCTCATTCTCGGGGAAATCATTAATGAAATCCTTGCGCGGCATCTTCGCCATGTTGACGCAGATGCCCATGATGGCGCGCTCGTTCTCACGGATGGAGTCGACCAGGCCGCGCAGGTTGCCGACCATGCGGTCCACCAGCTTGGGCGAGAACTTGAACTCCATGAAGGCAGCGGTCAGCTGCTCGTTCAGCTTCTCGGTGGTGCTGTGGTCATGGCCGTGCTTGGCAATGGCCTTGATCACCTTGTTGTAGAGTTTGCTCAGGGCCGCGATGCGCGCACGCACTTCCTCGATATCGAGGCCGGTATCGGTCTCTTCCTCATCGTCGTCGTCGCTATCGTCGTCGTTGTTCTGGTTGTTGTTGGCCGGCTGCACGGGCATATCGTCGGCGTTGGGATCGATGAAGCCGGTGATGATGTCGGTCAGGCGTGCCTCGCCGGCCTCCACCTGATCGAACTCGCGCAGCAGCTCGGCGATGGTCTCGGGGTGGCTGGCCAGAGCCACCAGCATCTGGTTCATGCCCTCTTCGATACGCTTGGCGATCTTGATCTCGCCCTCGCGGGTGAGCAGCTCCACGGCTCCCATTTCGCGCATGTACATGCGCACCGGATCGGTGGTGCGGCCAAACTCACTGTCGACCGATGCCAGCGCGGCGGCGGCCTCCTCGGCGGCGTCCTCGTCGGTGACCGAGTCGCCGGTGATCAGCAGGGTATCGGCATCGGGCGCGGTTTCATGGACGTTGATGCCCATGTCGTTGATCATGCTGATGACATCCTCGATCTGCTCCGGATCGACCAGATCGTTGGGCAGGTGATCGTTGACCTCGGCGTAGGTCAGATAACCCTGTTCCTTCCCTTTGGCAATAAGCAGTTTGAGCTGAGACTTCTGCTCTTCTTTTTCCATCATCGGCGTCTACTCGTCGTTGTCCGGGCCGCGCCCGCGTCAAAACCTAACATTATAGTCGATATGACTATAGTCGCTAATCTGTAATATGCCAGTTATTCGGCATCTTTTTTGCGTTCTGCATGGAGCTCGCTATATAGCTGTTTCAGCTCGTCTTTTTGTGCCGGCGTAAGCGTGGCGAGGTGCTCGGTCAGCTCCTCCAGGCGGCGCTCACGGTACTGGCTGCGCAGCTGCTTGAGGGCATCGAGAAATTCCGCCTCCAGCGTGACCTCTTCCTGGTCCTTGATCAGCAGCTCCTGGGCCGCCAGGGTGGCCAGATGGCGCTCCTCCTCCCGCCCGCGCCAGTGCTCCAGTAGGGCGCCGGTACTCAGATGCGGGCGCTCACGCAATAGTTCAAGCAGCTCCAGTAGCAGCGCGCTGCCCGGCAGCTCCAGGCCGCGCAGCCAGTCGCAGTCACTGACATCGGCGGCCACCGCCGGCTGATGTAGCAGCAGCTGAATGGCCGTGCGCATCGGCGAGGGGGCCTGGCGCTTACCCCCGGCAGGTCGGCGCTGGGCCGCGTAGCTGGGGGCGAAGCTCGGTGGCATGCCCGCATCGCTGCCGCCGCCACCGAGCAGCTGTCGCAGCTGGCCGACGTCCATCTTGCTGAAACGCGCCAGTTCATCCACCATCAGCTGTCGGTAGCTCCCTGGTGGAAGTTTAGTCAGTAGTGGCCGGGCCTGCTCCAGCAGTCGGGCACGGCCATCGAGGCGACTCAGGTCGGCGCTCTTGCGCAGTTGCTCGAAGAGGAACTTCGACAGTGGCGTGGCGCCATCGACCAGTGCTTCGAAGGCCTCCTTGCCCTGCTTGCGGATGAGGGTGTCCGGGTCCTCTCCCTCGGGGAGGAAGAGGAAGCGCAACTCGCGCCCATCGCGCATCTGCCCCAGGGCATTTTCCAGTCCGCGCCAGGCGGCGTCGCGGCCGGCGCGGTCGCCGTCGAAGCAGAACACCACCTCGTCGGTGGCGCGGTAGAGCTGCTCCAGGTGGTCAGGAGTGACCGCCGTGCCCAGGGTGGCGACCGCGTAGCGGATGCCGAACTGGGCCAGGGCGACCACGTCCATGTAGCCTTCGACCACCAGTAGCCGGGGCAGTTCGCGTAGCGCCTGGCGCGCCTCGTAAAGGCCGTAGAGCTCACGCCCCTTGTGGAATACCGGGGTCTCCGGGGAGTTGAGGTATTTTGGCGTGCCGTCGCCCAGTACCCGCCCGCCAAAGGCGATCACCCGTCCGCGGCGATCGCGGATGGGGAACATCACCCGGCCGCGGAAGCGGTCGTAGACCCCGCCGCCGTCTTTCTCGATCAACAGCCCGGCCTCGACCATGGCCCGGCTCTTCTCCTGGCCGAGGGCCTTGAGCAGGTTGTCCCAGCCATCGGGGGCGTAACCGACCCCAAAGTCGCGGGCAATCTCACCGGAGAGTCCACGGCCCTTTAGGTACTCCACCGCCTGCGGGCCCTCGGCGTGCTCTCGCAGCTGGCGTTGGAAGAAGGCGCTGGCCTGCTTCAGCAGCTCATAAAGGTCGGGCCCCTCGCGCTTGGGTTGCGGGACGAAGCCGGCCTCACGCGGTACCTCGACCCCCACCTGCTTGGCCAGTTCCTGGATCGCCTCGACGAACTCCAGGTGCTCGTACTCCATCAGGAAGCCGATGGCCGTTCCGTGAGCACCGCAACCGAAGCAGTGATAGAACTGCTTGTCGGGGCTGACGGTGAAGGAGGGGGTCTTCTCGTCGTGGAAGGGGCAGCAGGCCTTGTATTCGCGCCCGGCCTTTTTCAGCGGCACGCGCGAATCGATCACGTCGACGATATCGACGCGGGCGATCAGGTCATCAATGAAATGCTGAGGGATTCGACCGGCCATAACCCACTATAGAGTTCGGTGGCCGCGCAGACCACCGGGCCGTCACGGCATCAGGCGGAGAGGCGGGCCTTGATGCGTCCGCTCACCGCGCCCATGTCGGCACGGCCCTGAAGCTTGGGCTTCAGGCTGCCCATCACTTTGCCCATGTCCTGCATCGAGGAGGCACCGCTGGCGGTGATCGCCTCGTCAATGAGGGCATCGATCTCGGCCTCGCTGAGAGGGGCGGGCATGTACTCCTGGAGTACCAGGATCTCCGCCTCCTCGACAGCGGCCAACTCCTCACGCCCGGCATCGAGATACTGTTTCACCGAGTCGCGGCGCTGTTTGAGCATTTTGTCGAGCACCGCCAGTACGGTGGCGTCGTCCAGCTCATCGATGCGCTCATCGACCTCTTTCTGTTTGATGGCAGCGGTGATCAGGCGGATGGTGCCAAGGCGATCTTTATCCTTGGCACGCATCGCCGCCTTCATATCATCAGTGATACGGGCCTTGAGGGTGTCAGCCATAACGCGAGTTCCGTTCCGGAAGGACCGGATCAGTAGAGGCGACGGGTACGGGCGAGCTCGCGGAAGGTTTTCTTCTGCTGGCGCTTCACGGCCGCGGCCTGCTTGCGCTTACGCACGGCAGTGGGCTTTTCGTAGTACTGGCGACGGCGGACCTCGGAGAGGACACCGGCTTTCTCACAGCCACGCTTGAAGCGACGCAGGGCGACGTCGAAGGGCTCGTTCTCTTTCACACGCACGGCAGGCATGTAGCAACACCTCAGTTAGATATAGATGGGTTCAGGTACCTGGTCCCATTACAGGGAACCGCGAATTCTAATCAGACCGGCGGCAAATTGCAAAAGATCTCGTCAACGGCCACAATGCGCGCCATGTTGGTACTGGGCATCGAATCCTCCTGCGATGAAACCGGCGTGGCCCTCTACGAGGGTGGCGGCCGCGGTCTGTTGGGGCACAAACTCTACAGCCAGGTGGCCCTGCATGCCGAGTATGGGGGCGTGGTACCGGAGCTGGCCTCGCGCGATCATGTGCGTAAGTTGCTGCCGCTGCTGGAGGAGTTGCTGGCCGAGTGCGGCGTTGCGCGTGGCGATATCGATGCCATTGCCTACACCCAGGGGCCGGGCCTGGTCGGTGCGCTGATGGTGGGCGCGGCGGTGGGCCGGGCCCTGGCCTTCGCCTTGGGCGTGCCCTGCGTCGGCGTTCACCACATGGAGGGGCACCTGCTGGCGCCGATGCTGGAGGCCGAGGCCCCGGGCTTCCCCTTTGTTGCCCTGCTGGTCTCCGGCGGTCACACCCAGTTGGTGCAGGTGGACGGTGTTGGTCGCTACACGTTGCTGGGTGAGTCGCTGGACGATGCCGCTGGCGAGGCCTTCGACAAGACCGCCAAGCTGCTGGAGCTGGGTTACCCTGGCGGCCCGGTGCTTGCAGCGCTGGCCGAGCAGGGCGACCCGGAACGTTTCACCTTCCCCCGACCGATGACCGACCGTCCCGGCCTGGAGTTCAGCTTTTCGGGCCTCAAGACCTTCGCCCTCAATACCTATAAGAAGCATGGCGCCGAGGCGCGTGCCGATATCGCCCGTGCCTTCGAGGATGCGGTGGTGGAGACCATGGCCATCAAGTGTCGCCGGGCGCTGGAGCAGACCGGCCTGGAGCGGCTGGTGCTGGCCGGTGGGGTGAGTGCCAACCAGCGCCTGCGCAAGCGCCTGGGACAGCTGGCGGACAAGCACCAGTGGCAACTCTTCTACCCGCGTGCCGAGTTCTGCACCGACAACGGCGCGATGATCGCCTATGCCGGCTGGCTGCGGCTGGCCGCCGGCGAGCGCCAAGGCGAGGGCTTCACCGCCACCCCGCGCTGGCCCATGGAGTCGCTGAGCCCTCTGTAGCGGCCGTCAGGGTTTACATCGCCGAGTGGATCACCTCTGCGGAATAGTCGCTGATACCATCACACTCACCCCCCTCGCTCTCCGGTGCGGCGAAGCCGATGGAGGAGAAGAGCAACGGTAGGGCTCCGAAGAGGAAAGTCAGTACGGTTTTCATGGTGAGCCTCCTTGATCACGCACCCTGCTAATCGGATGATTATCGAGACTTAAGACTAGCCCGTGTGTCTCCTCGATGGTTGTTTGGGCTGCACTTAATTTATGTCATTCCAGCACAACCTTTATGTGCGATCGCTTTCCCCCTGTTGCCTCCTGTACTGCTGGGGACTGATCCCGAAGCGGCTTTTAAAGGCGTGGGAGAAGTTGCTGCTGCTGGAGTAGCCCAGCATTTCGGCAATATCGGTGAGGGGGGTGTTGGAGTGCTGCAGGTGAGTCTTTGCCATCTCCAGACGCTCACTCCTCAACCACTGGAATACCGACATACCGAGTAACTCCCGAAAGGCGGCATTGAGCTTATTGCGGTTCATGTTGGCCATCTGTGCCAGCTCATCGAGTGGTGGTGGAGCATCGATATGCTGGCTGAGGTAGCGACAG
>JBFFRO010000023.1:0-12416 GCA_041572995.1 Thiohalomonadaceae bacterium | reverse complement strand
TGGGCTCGAAGATGGGCATGGATGCCACCAACAAATGGCCCGGCGAGACCGACCGCGAGTGGGGCGTGCCCATCGTCATGGACGAGGCGGTCAAGGCGCGGGTCGATGCCCTGTGGGATGAGCTGGGTATCGACCCGGCCTGATGGGCGTGACCTATCTCCATCTGCTAATCGCCATCGTCGCCGAGGTCATCGCCACCTCGGCGCTAAAGAGTTCCGAAGGCTTTACCCAGCCCCTGCCCAGTATCGTGGTGGTGCTGGGCTATGCCGCTGCCTTCTACTTCCTCAGCCTGGTCCTCAAGAGCCTGCCGGTCGGTATCACCTATGCCATCTGGTCGGGGGTTGGCATCGTCCTCATCACCCTCGCCGGCCTGCTGCTGTTCGGCCAGCGACCGGACCTGCCCGCCATCATCGGTATGGGACTGATCATCCTCGGCGTGGCCGTCATTCAACTCTTCTCCCGAACCGCGGCCCACTGACCCACGGTAATGAGTCTCCAGGGGGCCTGAAGAAATAACGCCCTTTTAGGCCTGGAACGCCCGGCGAGCCTAGCCGTGCCCCTGCCCTCACCACAATTTCTCGCGTGAACAATAATTCCTGCCGGGAATGTGTCACCCAATCCTTTTATGCATTCCTTCACCCTCTCTTAAGGCACTGTGAACTGATAATCGGAGGGATTTATCCAAGCACCACACACAACAATAATTGCAGGAGTCTATCTACATGTTGAAGAACACCATCCGTCTCGCCCTCGGTGGCATCGCACTTGCCGCCATGCCGCTGGCAGCCCAGGCCTCCGACCACGGTCACGGGGTTCACTGGAGCTACGAGGGTGCCGGCGCCCCGGCCCACTGGGGTGACCTGAAGAGCGAGTACGCCCTGTGCAAGGGCGGCAAGAGCCAGTCCCCCATCGACATCAGCGGCGCGCAAAGCGGCGACCTGGAGGCCATTAGCTTCGATTATGCCAACGCCACCGCCGAGGAGATGGTCAACAACGGCCACACCATCAAGGTCAGCTTCGAGCCCGGCAGCTCCATGAGCATTAACGGCAAGCAGTACAACCTGCTGCAGTTCCACTTCCACAGCCCCAGTGAGCACACCATCGACGGCCAGGCCGCCGACATGGTCGCCCACCTGGTGCACAAGGCCGATGACGGTCAGCTCGGCGTGGTTGGCGTGATGCTGAACAAGGGCGAGGCCAACGCCGTGCTGGCACCGCTGTGGGAGCAGATGCCCAAGCACAAAGGTGACGAGGTCTACTTCGAGGGTGATGAGGCCAAGGTCGACCTGAGTGGCTTCCTGCCCGAGAACGCCGCCTACTACAACTACTCCGGCTCCCTCACCACCCCGCCCTGCAGCGAGGGGGTGAACTGGCTGGTGCTGCAGAACCCGGTCTCTGTCTCCGCCGAACAGGTCGCCGCCTTCACCGCCCTGTTCGCCAAGAGCACCCGCCCGGTTCAGCCGCTCAACGGCCGTACCATTAACGCCAGCCACTAAGCCTTAGTCGCTGAAACGAAAAAGGCCGCCGCGGTTCTCCGCGGCGGCCTTTTTCTTTATTCGTGCTACTCTGCAACGACACCTCACCATGAGCTATAGGGAAATTGCTATGCGGCGCATCATGGTTCTGAATCCCAAGGGCGGTTGCGGCAAATCCACCCTGGCCACCAACCTGGCTGCCTACTACGCCCTCAAAGGAGAGCCGGTGGCGCTGGCCGATCTCGACCCGCAGCAGAGTGCCCTGGACTGGCTTGCTGCGCGCCCCGATGAGCGGGCGGCGATCCACGGCTGTGCCATGGAGGAGGACGGCAAGGTCCTGCTGCCTCACGCCCACGGGGCACTCATCTTCGATGCCCCAGCCGGACTGCACGGAAAGTTGCTCAAGGAGCGGCTCAAGCTGGCGCAGACGGTACTCATCCCCATACTCCCCTCCAGCATGGACATTCGCGCCGGCGCACGTTTCGTGGTCGAGCTGGTGAAGATCGGCCGGGTCAGCAAGCAGAAGGTCAAGCTGGCGGTAGTCGCCAACCGCGTGCGCGAGCACACCCGCGGCTACGCCGTGTTGCAGCAGTTTCTGCAGAAACTGGAGATTCCTCTCATCACCACCCTGCACGACAGCCAGAGCTACGTGCATGCTGCCGAACGTGGCCTCAGTATCTTCGAGCTCGCCCCCTCGCGGGTGGAGAGAGAACTGCGCCAGTGGCGGCCACTGGTGAAGTGGCTGGAGAGCAGGCACAGTCGGCCTGCTCAAAACCCAGGAAAAACCCCTTAACCCCCCTTCATTAAGCCCCCCCTAAGCCCCAGCACCAACAATCGGCAGGCTCGATGTGGTCCAGCCACCAGGGACACCCCTGAACATCGTGCATGACGTAACCCACCGCCATGATGGCGGTGCACAATAATTAACACCTGATATGGGGAAATGGGGTTTTATGCTCAAATCTACGACTATTGCTGTCTCGCTGGCCGCCGCTCTGGCCGCCTCTCCGCTGTACGCCTCCGAGGAGGCCGGTCATGGCAGTCATGGCGGTCACAACTACTACGCCGCCGTTAAGGTGGTGCGCACCATGGGCGACGATGTCCACGGCCTGCACCCCGGTAGCGGTACCGCCGCCAGCGGCTTTGGCCTGGACCTGGGCTACAAGCTCAGCCACAACCTGGCCGTTGAGTTCGCCTACACCAAGGCCGATGGCGACATCGACTATCTGCACCTGCCCAGCGAGGCGGTCACCTACACCACCATGGCCATCAACGGTGTCTACATGCACCACCTGAGCGACGGCCTCGCACTGGTCGGCAAGCTGGGCATGCTCAAGGAGAGTGAGGATGTGGCCGGCCACACCGCCTCCGACACCGGCCTGGGTTATGCCGTGGGTGTCGAGTACCGACTGAGCGGTGGCATGGAACTGCTGGCTGAGTACGAGGGCTCGGGTATCGAGTCTCCGCGTGGCGCGGCGCTGATGGCGGGGGTCAAGTTCGGCTTCTAAGCTGACACGCCCCACAAAAAAGGCGTCATGGTCAGGCCATGACGCCTTTTTTTATGCCTAGACCACGCTACTCAGTAGACCGTCAGTTCCCTGTCCTTGAACAGCTCGTCCACGGCAGCCGGATCACGCAGGCGCAGAGCCTCGTCCACCTTGTCACGGTCAAGGTGCGGGGCCAGCTGCTGGATAAAGTCATACATGTAACCGCGCAGGTATGCGCCGCGGCGCAGCCCGATCTTGGTGGTGCTGCTGGCGAACAGGTGCGAGGCGTCCAGGGCACAGAGGTGGGTATCCACCGCCGGGTCGAAGGCCATCTTGGCGATAATGCCCACACCCATGCCCAGGCCGACATAGGTCTTGATGACATCCGCATCGGTCGCGGTGAAGACCACGTTGGGCTCCAGCCCCCGCGACTCGAAGGCCCGGTCCAGCAGTGAGCGGCCGGTAAAGCCGAAGACATAGGTGACGATGGGGTACTCGGCCACCGCCTCCAGGGTCAGCGGCTGCACATCGCGTAGCGGGTGGTCGCATGGCACCACCACGCAGCGGTTCCAGTGGTAACAGGGGAGCATCACCAGATCCTCGAAGTGCTCCATCGCCTCGGTGGCGATGGCCATGTCCACCTTGCCGTCGGCCGCCAGTTCGGCAATCTGCATGGGTGTGCCCTGCTGCATGTCCAGGCGCACCTGCGGGTACTGGCGAATAAAGCTGCTTAGCACCGGCGGCAGGGCATAGCGGGCCTGGGTGTGGGTAGTGGCAATACTCAGGGTGCCGCGCCGCTCATCGCTGAACTCCTGGGCCACCTGGCGGATGTTGCTCACCTCACCGAGAATCTCCCCGGCCATGTCGATAATCGCCTGGCCGGCAGGGGTAATGTGGCTCAGGTGCTTGCCGCTGCGGCCGAAGATCTGCACCCCCAGCTCCTCCTCCAACAGGCGGATCTGCTTGCTCACCCCTGGCTGCGAGGTATAGAGGCTCTCGGCTGTGGCGGTGATATTGAGGTTGTTACGGCTCACCTCCCAAATGTAACGCAACTGCTGCAGCTTCATATTCGTTCCCACTCTGTGGATGCAACGGTGACGTTATAGTTATAGCTTAGAAATCTTTATTTAGAATTAACGATTCTTTTTTGGAATAACAAATCGCTGCTACTGTGCACCTCTCAATCTGCCACCACACCAACGAGAGAGGAGCGTACGATGAGCCCATCCAGCATCCACCCCTTTAATGCCGAGTCCGTCCAGGCCCTGGCCAGCGAGCTGGCCCAGCGCACGCCCCAGACCATCCTTGCCCAGGCCCTGAGCTGCTGCGACCGCCAGGTGGCCATCTCCTTTAGCGGCGCCGAGGATGTGGTGCTGATCGATATGGCCTCGCGCCTCGGTCTCCCCTTCCGGGTCTTTACCCTGGATACCGGCCGTCTCCACCCCGAGACCTATCGCCTGCTGGAGCAGGTACGGAAGCGTTACCAGATCGCCATCGAGGTCGCCTTCCCCGAGGCCAAGGAGGTGGCAAGCCTGAGTGCCGACAAGGGCCTGTTCAGCTTCTATGCCGATGGCCACAGGGAATGCTGCCAGGTGCGCAAGGTCCGGCCCCTGAAGAATAAACTGGCCACCCTGGATGCTTGGGTCACCGGCCAGCGTCGCGACCAGAGCGAAAGCACCCGCAATGCCCTGGAGGTGGTGGAGATCGACCCGGCCTTCAGCGGCCGCGGCGAGCAGCTGCTCAAGTTCAACCCCCTGGCCAACTGGAGTTCGCAACAGGTATGGGAGTACATCCGCGAGCACGATGTGCCCTACAACGCCCTGCACGGCCAGGGCTATGTCAGCATTGGCTGCGAACCCTGCACGCGTGCCGTGCTGCCCAACCAGCACGAGCGCAGCGGCCGCTGGTGGTGGGAGGACGAGAGCCACAAGGAGTGCGGCCTGCATGCTCGTCAGGCGAAGAGCGCCTAATACCCCCAAGGCCAGGTCCATCACCTGGCCTTTTTTAATATCTCTGTTTGTTATTACTTAATGATTAAATATTCTTTTTCATTATAAGCAATGAGGCCTAGGCTTTTGCTGACACCGATGCCAATACCGGCAGCGGCTATCGACAGGAGCCCGACATGAATCCGCTCATTGACCCCAGCGACTATGACCGCTACGACCAGGCGCTCAGTGCCCACCTGAACGGCGAGCTGGCGAGTCCCGACCAGGCCCACGCCTTTGTTGCCGAGCGCTTGCTGCTCGGCGTCTATGCCCAGCGCCAGGATGAGCTGTGCATGGTGCGCAGCAAGCTGCCGGGCGGGCGTCTGCAGCGCGAGCAGCTGCTTGGCTATGCCGAGGCCCTGGAGCGCTACTCCGAGAGTTCGACCCTGCACCTGAGCACCCGTCAGAACATCCAGTTCCATGACGTGCCGATGGCCCAGACCGGCGCCCTGCAACGCCTGCTCGGGAGCTACGCCATCGCCACCCGCGAGGCCGGCGGTAACACCGTGCGCAATATTACCGCCTGCCCGCTGGCCGGTGACTGCCCGCACAGCCGCACGGATATCCAGCAGCATATCGAGCAGGCTGCCGGCCACTTCGTGCGCAGCCCGCAGACCCAGTCGCTTCCGCGCAAGTTCAAGATGGCCTTCTCCGCCTGCGCCGCCGACTGCGCCATGGGCCGCTTCCAGGACCTGGGGGTGATCGCCAGCGAACGTGACGGCCAGCCCGGCTTTCGCCTGTGGGTTGGCGGCGGCCTGGGCAGCAAGCCGCGCGAGGGACAGCTGCTGGCCGAGTTCGTCCCCGAGGACGAACTGCTGCCGGCCATCGAGGCCATCGTCGCGGTGCATGACCGCCACTCGGACCGCAAACGCAAGATGCGCTCACGCACCAAGTTCCTGGTCGAGCGCTTCGGTATCGAGGGACTGCGTGAGGAGTTCCAGCAGGCCTTCAAGCGAACCCTCGCCGCCTTCGTGGATGCGCCAAAGAGCAAGAGTGACTGGCGTCAGGTCGAGGATGGCCCCGATCTGTATGCCGATCACGCCCTTCGCGCGCCGATGGCCCAGCAACAGCCGGGGCTCTGGACCCTGCCCGTCAGCGTGCCCGCCGGCCAGCTGAACGCCCTGCAGCTTCGCCGACTCTACAGCGTGCTGGCTGAGTACGGCCTTGAGGAGCTGCGTATCAGCCAGCGACAGAACCTGCTGATCCCGGGGGTGCGTGAGGCCGATCTGGAGGACGTGCAGAGACAGCTCTCTGTCATCAAACTGGGCGCACCACAACGCGGTGATGACGTGGTCGCCTGCCCCGGCACCCGCAGCTGCCAGCTGGGGGTAACCGCCTCACACCATATTGCCCCGCTGCTCTCCGGCGGCGAGTCGGATCTGCGCATTCGTGTTAACGGCTGCCAGAACGGCTGCGCCGCCGCCGAGCTGGCAGACATCGGCCTCATCGGCAAGGGTCGGCGCCACTTTGATCGACTGGTCCCCAGCTATGCCCTGCGCCTCGGTGGCCGTGACCGACAGCTGGCCATCAGTGGACCGGAGGTCCCTGCTGCACGCGCTGCCCAGGCGGTCATCCGTATTGAGCACACCTTCCGAGACGAGGCCCCAGGCAGTGATTTCTCGGCCTGGGTGCGGAGCAAGGAGGCGGGCTACTTCGACGAGCTGCTGTCGGATCTGGTCAAGGTCAATCGTCTCGACCTGCCGGCCCTGTTGCGCGATCACGGCGATACCGAGGTGTTCAGCGTGCAGTCGGTCGGGGTGGGCGAGTGTGCCGGTGCGCAGCTGGCAGCGCCGGTTAAGCTATTGCTGGATGCGGCCTATGAGAACAAGCTGCGCGATGCCTTCTTCGCCAAGGGTAAGCACGAGGAGGCCGCTGAGGCACTGGGGAACGCCCTGCGTCTCAACGCCCAGGCCCTCTATCACACCCTAGGGCGGGACGAGTCGGCGGAGGCCGGAGAGGGGCTGCTGCAACGCCTGCCCCACTACACCTTGGGCGCCGACCAGTCCCTGGCGCACGCCCTGCGTCAACTGGACGAGGAGCTGCAGGCATGGCGCCAGAACAGCGATGAGCTGGCCTTCGCCAGCCTTCACCAGTATGCCGCGCGCCTGCTGGAACGCAGCCGAGGACGGATTCTGGAACGCCATGAAATGCTACAGGAGTACCGCAAGAAAAGCCTGAATAAACAACAGGCTGGCTAGTGTACCGGGCGCGCCAAACGCGCGCCCGGCATTGCTACGGCTATATATTCGTTTTGATTATATAACCATAACCATTAATTCTTTTTTTGAATTATTTAGCTTTGCTAAAGTCGTCCGCGACCTAAAGGAGGGCCGGCATTAGGGGGTCCGGTCAACCTGAGGGTCACTCCAATTTCTGGAAGATTCCGCGTTAGCGGTTTGCGTGTCTAGCGCGACCTGAGTTTCAGGGGGTTACCCGGGTCACGATCCCGCTCTGGCGGGAGCAACACGCGACTTACGGCCTTTGCCGTGTTACGAACGAGCAACTCTCCTCCTGTTCGCTCGCCCACCGTTTTACGGTGGGCTTTTTTTTTGCCTGGAGAAATGTCAGGGCAAAAAAAAGGCCCCTTTCGGGGCCTCCTTTGGGACGCTAGCACTGCTCCCAAGGCAAGCCCTCGAAGCGCCAGCCGCCCTCAGAGCTGCGGTGATGGTCGTCATCCAGTTCACCCTCGAAGCCATCGAGAACGTTATAGACCTCGGGGAAGCCGCTCTCCACCAGCAGACGGCCGGCATCCACCGAGCGCTTGCCGGAACGGCAAATGAGGATCACCGGTGCGCAGCTATCGCTATCGTTGCAGATAACCCCACCCAGCATCAACTCGCGTACCTGGCGCACGAAGTGGGGATTGACCTCCCAGTCGGGCTCGTCGATCCAGGGGATATGGACCGCCCCCTTGGGATGGCCGACGAAGAGAAACTCCATATTGGAACGCACGTCAACAAGGACCGCGCGCGGTTCATCCTGGATCAGTTTCCAGGCCTCGGTGGGGGTGAGGTGCTTCAGTTCAGGCTTGCTCATGGCGCTACCCTCCTTCAAAGGTATGGGGTGCATTGAGCGGCAGGGGGAACCGCGGCATTTGTAGTTTATGGGTTTTAGCTTAGAACCACCTTACACAGTGACCGGTAAGCCCTCGGCCTCGCCACCGTTCCAGCCCTGCTCGATCGCATCGACGGTGGCGAGGAATTTCTCGGCCGGTTGCGGCCGGCTGTAGTAGAAGCCCTGGATCTCATCGCACTCCAGCTCGCGCAGCATTTCCAGCTGCTCACGCTGCTCGACACCCTCGGCCACCACCTTGATACCGATGCTGTGCCCCATGAGGATAATCGCGCGGGTCAGTGCCTCATGCTCGCGGTTGCTGACGATATCGCTAACAAAGCTGCGATCGATCTTGAGGTGGTCAATGGGGTAGTGCATCAGGTAGCTAAGCGAGGAGTAGCCGGTGCCAAAATCATCCAGGCTGATCTGCACACCCATCGCCTTCAGCCACTGCAGCAGCGTGCCCACCTGGAGGTTGTCTTCGGCCAGGGTGCTCTCGGTCAACTCCAGCTCCAGCGCCGAGGCGGGCAGGCCACTCTCCGACAGGGCTGAGGCCACCGCCTCGATCATTCCGCCATCGCGCAGCTGCTCCAGCGACAAGTTGACCGAGACCCGCAGGTTCTCATAACCGTCCTCGTGCCACTGCTGGCACTGACGACACGCCTCGCGCAGGATCCACTCGCCGATTTCGACGATCATGCCGGTCTCCTCCAGCATGGGAATAATGTGGGCCGGGGAGACCATACCGCGATCAGGGTGCCTCCAGCGCAGCAGGGCCTCCATGCCTGCGACCCGGTCACTCTCCACATCCACCCGCGGCTGGTAAAAGAGTTCGAACTCTCCCTGCTCCACTGCCTTGCGCAGGTCCATCTCCAGGTCCAGGCGCTCCAGGGCGCGACTGTTGAGGTCGTCGGTGTAGTAAACGTAGCGCCTGCGCCCGGTCTCCTTGGCACGGTGCAGGGCGGCGGTGGCGCTATCCAGCAACTGCCGCGTGTCCTCACCATCATTCGGCCAGAGGGCGATGCCGATACTGGGACTGACCACCACCTCGCGGCCCTCCACCACCATCGGCGACTCGAAGTACCCCAGCACCTGCTTGGCCCACAGACTCGCCTCCTCGGGGGCCAGCAGGTTCTCCATAATGATGGCGAACTCGTCCCCGCCCAGGCGAGCGATCACCACGCCGCTGTAGATGCTGCTGCCCAGCCACTCGGCCGCCTCCACCAGTACCCGGTCACCCACCTCCTGCCCCAGGCTGTCGTTAATCACCTTAAAGCGGTCCAGGCCGATCAGCATCACCCCCAGCGCATTGCCGCTGCGCTCGGCCCGGGCCAGCGCCTGGCCCAGCAGGTCGCTGAACTGGTTGCGATTGGGTAGACCGGTCAGTGAGTCGTGCTTGGCCAGATAACGGATACGCTGCTCGCGCTCCTCACGCTCACGCCGGCTGTGGGCCTGAAGTTCGCGGTCGGCCCTGCGTATCGTATCCAGTAGATAGAGGTAGAGCGCCAGCATCAGCAGGGCAACAATGCCCAACACCTGCAGGGCCGTCTGCTCGACCCCCTTCACCAGTGGGGTAACGTCCGTGTAGATCTCGAACACCCCCTCCACCGGGCCCTCCTTAGCCTCTGCGCTGGTCATGTGAATGGGGATATAGCTGGCCACCACATGACGGTCGTTCATGCTGCCGTTAATGCCGATAAAGTGCTCACGAAAAGACATCTTGTCGGCTTTGACACCGAGCAGGGCCTGGCGAACCCCCAGGCCCTGGCTCTCGTCCTCACCGATCTGACTATGCTCCGTGGAATAGATGGTGTGTCCATGCAGGTCGAAGATCTTGAGCTTGATGACGCTCAGCCCCTGCAATCGGGCATACACTGCGGCATCGATCTGTTCCACCAGAGGACTGTCGACAAGGCCGGCGTGCGTACCACCCATGGCCTCGTAGTCCAACAGGTAGTTGAAGTTCTCTCTCAGGGTATTGGAGAGCGCCTGCGCCAGCTCGGAGTTGGCACGAGTCACTTGGGCCCTCAGGTTGTCGATGCTGACCCAGCGATAAAACAGTCCCAGCGCCACCACGATGGTGACGATCCCCAGTAGACTGGTAATCGAAAAGGTACGGGTAAGACTGAACCCAGCCTTCATTAATCCTCTCCCGGGGGCTCTCACTCCCCCGCTTATCTTCTCGTCCCGTCTGTAGCGGGATTTTTTACTACTTCAGCTAAGCGTACGCTTATTCAACCACGAATCGAAGCCATACACGATACGGTTCGCTACGGCGCAGATCACTCAATCGGCTCGACCCGCAGCATCACCCCATCCACGCCGACCACCCGCACCCGGCTGCCGGCCTCGCAATCCACACCCTCGATCTTCCAGCTGGTGTCATCGACGCGGATCTTGCCCTGACCGTTAACGATGGGATCGCTGAGGGTAAAGATTCGACCCACGTACTGCTCGCCACGACGATTGAGGGTGGGCAGTTCGGTCTCGGTGGGATTTTTCTTCAGGTAGGCTCGCCAGGCGACGATGCTGGCCACCGACAATGCGGCGAAGATGAAGACCTGATATTCCCAGCCCATCCCCGGAAGGATCAGTACCAGGCCACCGACGACGATCGCCGCCACACCCATCCACAGGAAGAAGGCGCCAGGGACCAGCGCCTCCAGCACCAGCAGTGAGACCGCCAGGATCCACCAGTGCCAGTGATTCACTTCGGCGAACAGCGCCTCCATTACTGGGTCCCCTGCTTGGCCATGGCCTCGCGGGCCAGCTCGGCGACGCCGCCGATGGCGCCAATCACGCCACTGGCCTCCATGGGCATAAACACCAGCTTCTCATTCGGCGCCGAGGCGATGCTCTGCAGCGCCTCCACGTACTTGGTGGCGACGAAATAGTTCACCGCGTTGAGGTCACCCTCGGCGATGGCCTGGGAGACCATCTGCGTCGCCTTGGCCTCCGCCTCGGCCAGACGCTCGCGGGCCTCCGCCTCGCGGAAGGCCGCCTCCTTCTCACCCTCGGCCTGGAGGATGGCGGACTGCTTCTCGCCCTCGGCCTTGAGAATGGCCGACTGGCGCTCGCCCTCGGCCTCGAGAATGGCGGCGCGCTTGAGGCGCTCGGCCTTCATCTGTCGGGCCATGGCATCGACCAGGTCGTTGGGCGGGGAGATGTCCTTGATCTCGATGCGGGTCACCTTCACACCCCAGGGGGTGGTGGCATCATCAACCACGGTCAGCAGTCGGGCGTTGATCTCGTCACGCTTGGAGAGCAACTCGTCCAGGTCCATGGAGCCCATCACCGTACGCACATTGGTCATGGTGAGGTTGAGGATGGCGTACTCCAGGCCACTCACCTCGTAGGCGGCCTTGGCCGCATCCATCACCTGATAGAAGACCACGCCATCGACGGTAACCATGGCGTTGTCCTTGGTGATCACCTCCTGCGAGGGCACATCCAGCACCTGCTCCATCATGTTCATCTTGCTGCCGACGGAGTCCATCACCGGGATGATGAAACCGATGCCGGGGCGCAGGGCGTGGGTGTAGCGGCCGAAGCGCTCGACGGTGTACTCCATTCCCTGCGGCACCACCTTGACGCCGAGGAAGATGAGGACCACGGCCAGGCCGAGGATGAATAGTACAAACGAGGCAAAGCCTTCCATAAGCCACTCCTTTGTCTGGCCCCTGTTGCTGGGGCCTCATGTAATTGTTGTGTCCCAAGGGTAGCACCGCCGGCCAATCAGGGTAAGATCCGAACCCATGAGCCAAAGCACCTTCATCAAACCGCCCAAGGGCATCATGCGCCCGGTGGGCCGGGCCATCGCCGATTACGCCATGATCCGCGAGGGCGACCGCATCCTCCTCGGCCTCTCCGGCGGCAAGGACTCACTGAGCCTGCTGCACATCCTGCTGCACCTGCAGCGTCACGCCCCGGTGAAGTTCGAGGTGATGGCCTGCACCGTGGACCCGGAGATCGAGGGCTTCGACCCCTCGCCACTGAAAGCGTACCTCGCCGCCCTCGGGGTGCCCTTCTTTTATAGTGAGCAGCCCATCGCCGAGGAGGCCCAGCAGTACATCGACAAGCCCGGTTTCTCCTTCTGCGCCTACTGCTCGCGGATGAAGCGCGGCATCCTCTATACCACCGCCCGGCGCGAGGGCTGCAACGTGCTGGCGCTGGCCCAGCACCTGGATGACCTGGCCGAGAGCTTCCTCATGTCCGCCTTCCACCGCGGCCGCCTGGAGACCATGAAGGCCCACTACACCAACGATGCCGGCGACCTGCGGGTGATCCGCCCGCTGGCCTACGTGCGTGAGCGCCAGACCACCGACTTCGCCCGCGAGCATGAGCTGCCGGTGATCCCCGACAACTGCCCCGCCTGCTTCTCCATGCCCACCCAGCGCGAGCACATGAAGCAG
>JBFFRO010000022.1:0-12658 GCA_041572995.1 Thiohalomonadaceae bacterium | reverse complement strand
GGGGTGGTCAAGGGGCGTGGCGCCAACCAGCAGAAGTACCTGCATAACATCGTCAGCCACGACATCAATTTCGGTATTGGCCCGGCCGGTACCGGCAAGACCTACCTGGCGGTGGCCTGCGCGGTCGAGGCGCTGGAGAAGGACCAGGTGCGCCGCGTGGTGCTCACCCGTCCGGCGGTGGAAGCTGGCGAACGCCTCGGCTTCCTCCCCGGTGACCTGGCACAGAAGGTGGACCCCTACCTGCGTCCGCTCTATGACGCCCTCTACGAGATGATGGGTTTCGAGCGGGTGGCCAAGCTCATCGAGCGCAACGTCATCGAGGTGGCACCGCTGGCCTATATGCGCGGTCGCACCCTCAACGAGGCCTTCATCATCCTCGATGAGGCGCAGAACACCACTCCTGAGCAGATGAAGATGTTCCTCACCCGCATCGGCTTCGGCTCCACCGCGGTGATCACCGGTGATGTCACCCAGATCGACCTGCCGCGGGGCACCAAATCGGGGCTGCGCGAGGTGATTGAGGTGCTCAGCGATGTCGAGGGCATCAGTTTCACCTTCTACCAGGCCAAGGATGTGGTGCGACACCCGCTGGTGCAGCGCATCGTCAGCGCCTATGACCGCCACGAGCGTGAGAACCCCGCACGGTGAGTTTCGAACTGGACCTGCAGCTCGCCGTCGACGGCGGGGAGCTTCCCTCCGAGGATGATTTTCAGCGCTGGGTGCAGGCCGCCCTGGAGGGTGCCGGCCGTGCCGAGGATAGTGAGCTGACTATTCGTATTGTCGAGCGGGAGGAGATCACCAGCCTCAATCGCGACTACCGCCAGAAGGACAAGCCGACCAACGTGCTTTCCTTTCCCTTCGAGGCGCCGCCCGGCATCGAGCTGCCTCTGCTGGGGGATATTGTCATCTGCGCCGATGTGGTGCGCGACGAGGCCCTGGAACAGGGCAAACGGGAGGAGGCGCACTGGGCGCACATGACCGTGCATGGCGTTCTCCACCTGTTGGGCTATGATCACATCGACGAGGCTGAAGCGGAGGCGATGGAAAGCCTTGAAACCGACATCCTCACCGGCTTAGGCTATATGGCCCCATACGGACAGCACGACACTCAATGAGCGAAGATCGACCTAGTAGTACCGACGAAGGGCGCCCCCGAAGCTGGCTGGAACGCATCGGCCAGGCTCTCTCCCCCGAACCCAGGGACCGGGAAGAACTCCTGCAAGTACTGCATGACGCCGGCCAGCGCGACCTGCTCGACAGCGACGCGCTGAAGATGATCGACGGGGTGATGGCGGTGGCCGAGATGCAGGCCCGAGACATCATGATCCCCCGTTCGCAGATGGTGGTGATTGAGCGCGAGGCCTCGCTGGAGGATATCCTGCCGCGGGTGATCGAGAGCGCCCACTCCCGTTACCCGGTGATCGGTGAGAACCGCGACGTGGTGGAGGGGATCATGCTGGCCAAGGATCTGTTGCCCTTCTCCACCGGCGGTGAGCCCTTCGACATGCGTGAGGTGCTGCGTCCGGCGGTCTTCATCCCCGAGTCCAAGCGTCTCAACGTGCTGCTGACCGAATTCCGCACCACCCGCAACCACATGGCCATCGTTGTCGATGAGTATGGTGGCGTCGCCGGGCTGATCACCATCGAGGATGTGCTCGAGCAGATCGTCGGCAAGATTGAGGACGAGCACGATATCGAGGGCGAGAAGGGCGGTATCCTCTCCCTCGGCAGCAATCGTCACGAGGTGCCAGCCCTCACCCCCATTGATGAGTTCAACGACTACTTTAGCGCCGACCTCAGCGATGAGGAGTTCGATACCGTCGGCGGTCTGGTGATGAACGCCTTCGGTCGCCTGCCCGAGATGGGTGAGGCGGTGGGCATCGGCGGTTTTACCTTCTACGTCACCGAGGCCGACAAGCGGCGCATCCACCTGCTGGAGGTGGAGCCGCGCGCGGTGAGCGTGGATGATGTGCCGGGGGATGATGCCCCGCTTCACTGAGTCGCTGCTCAGGCGTCACCGGGCCGAGGGAGCGGCCCTGGGCGCCGGTCTGCTGCTGCCCCTGGGTTTTGCCCCCTTTAACGCCTGGCCGCTGGTGATCCTGGCCCCGGCCCTGCTCTTCCTGCTGATCCATAACACCACGCCGAAACGTGCCCTGCTACGCGGCTGGCTCTTCGGCCTGGGGAGCTTCGGCCTGGGGGTCTCCTGGGTCTACGTGGCGATCCATGACTTCGGTAATACCGGCGCGGTTCTCGCCGCGCTGCTGACTTTTATCTTCTGTGCCTTTCTCGCCCTCTACCCGGCACTCTTTGCCTGGCTGTCGGCGCGTCTGCGTCAACGTTTCGGTATCGCCCTGATCGCACAACTATTGTTGCTGCTACCGCTGCTCTGGGCGCTGAGCGAGTGGTTGCGCGGATGGCTGTTGAGCGGTTTCAGCTGGCTTAACCCGGGTTTTGCCCTGGTCGACTCGCCGCTGGGCGGGCTGCTGCAGTTGCTGGGTATCTACGGCGCCAGCTTAGGTCTTGCCCTCGTCTCCGGCGCGCTGGCACTGCTGTGGCTGCGGCGTGGCCGCTGCCCGCTGGCCGTGGCGCTAATGGCACTGGTGTTGCTCGCTGGCTGGTGGGGCGGTACACAGGAGTGGGTGGAGGCGGATGCCGAGGTCGTGTCGGTGAGCCTGATCCAGGGCAACGTGCCGCAGCAGCAGAAGTGGCGGCCGGAGCAGGAGCAGCTGCGCCTGGATCGCTACGTGCAGATGAGCCGCGAGCGCTTCGGCCGCTCCCGCCTTATCGTCTGGCCGGAGAATGCACTGACCACCTTTTACGGCGATGTCGCTCCCTGGGTGCTGCGACCGCTGGCCGAGGAGGCGGTGGAGCAGGGCAGTGAGCTGGTCATCGGCCTGCCGGTGCGCCGCGAGGAGGGGGACTACTATACCTCCATGGTGCAGTTGGCGGCCGGGGAGGGGGCCGCCAGCTTTTATCACAAGCGCCACCTGGTCCCCTTCGGCGAGTTTGTACCCTTTGCCCCGCTGCGGGCGCTCGGGCAGATCTTCAATCTGCCCATGTCCGCCTTCCGTCCCGGTGCCGAGAGCCAGCCACCCCTTCAGGTCGCCGGGCTGAGGGCGAGCGCCACGATCTGTTACGAGGACGCCTTTCCCGACGAACTGCTGGCCTCCATTCGCGGTAGCCAGCTGCTGATCAACGGCAGCAACAATGCCTGGTATGGCGATTCGCTGGCGCCCCATCAGCACCTGCAGATCGCCCGTTCCCTAGCGCTGGCGGTGGGCCGGCCGATGCTGCGAGCGACCGGCAACGGTATATCGGCGATTATCGATCACCGTGGGCGGGTGCTGATCGCCTCGGCGCAGTTCAAGCAGGCCATTGTTGATGGCGCGGTGCAGCCGATGAGGGGCTTCACCCCCTTCCTGCGCTGGGGGAACCTACCCTTCCTGCTGCTATCGGCTGTGATGGCTCTGGTGCTGTTTGGTGTGCTTGCGGTGGCGCGGACATCGGACGCCTGACCGACATTATCTCGGCCGATGTCTCCAGGCCTGCTCTAGGTGCTGAAGCTGGCCAAGCCTTCCGCAACAAGAGTGAAGACAAGGAGTGTGAGTTGCTAAGTACGCCCTCCTCGAGCAGTTGGTTCTGGACGAGGAGGAGTATGTGCAGATTCGGGGGGCGATGATGGCCCTGCTTGGCAGGGCCTGAGTCCGTGACGGTTTAACTCTTAGGCATCATCGCTGCTGGAGATACGGCGAAAGCGGCTGCCGTGGCACTTGGGGCAGGGCGGGATGTGCCCGGTCTTGTGGAAGTGCAGCTTCTCGCCGCAGGCCTTGCACTCCAGGGTGCCGATGCCGGTGACCTCGCCGCTGTGCCACTCACCACGCTTGTTGGCCTCCAGCTCGAAGCGGGCGATGGCCTCGCGGGTACGATCGACGCTCTCGCTGAAGATCTGCCCCACGCGCTGCTCGACCACATCGAGGTCGAACTTGAGCCAGTCCTTGAGCTCTCCACCCTCACGGTTGAGGTAGTCGGCCGCATCCTCCAGGTCGCGCTTGATGTAGTCGGAGACCTTCTCCGCCTCCTCTCGGCTCAGCTCACCCAGCTCCGAAGCCTTCTCGCGGGCCGATTTCAGCGCGGCATTCATAATGGCTTCGGCCTTGTCGGCGGCCGCATCCACAATCGGCTCGGCCTTGTCGGTGGCGGCATCTACCATAGGCTCCAGCTTCTCGGCGGCGGCATGCACGATCGGCTCGGCCTTTTCCGCAGCAGCATGCATCCGCTCCAGCATCAGGTCGTAGGCGGCAGTCAGCTTATCGCTCAGGCTGGGGTTGTGATCTTCGCTCATGGCGGGTCTCCCTGATGGTTGTTGTGCTTATATTCCCTGAGTCTCGACCCACGGATGGAGGATTGCAAGTCGAGGTCCCCAGATTGTGGCCGCTCAAGGCTTTCGGTATCCTAAACGGTTTTCACACCGACCCGGAATTGAGCCCCGCACATGGCCCTGGAAGAACACTACACCCCCGCCGACATTGAACAGACCACCCAGGAGTATTGGGAGGAAAATCAATCATTTAAGGCGATTGATGACACCTCGCGTGAGAAGTTCTACTGCCTCTCCATGTTCCCCTACCCCTCGGGGCGCCTGCATATGGGGCATGTGCGCAACTACACCATCGGCGATGTGATCAGCCGTTACCAGCGCATGCTGGGCAAGAATGTGCTGCAGCCGATGGGCTGGGACGCCTTCGGCCTCCCGGCCGAGAACGCGGCGATTAAGAACAACGTGCCGCCCGCCAAGTGGACCTACGAGAACATCGATTACATGCGCGGCCAGCTCAAGCGCCTCGGCTTCGGTTACGACTGGGAGCGCGAGCTGGCCACCTGCCACCCCGACTACTACAAGTGGGAGCAGTGGCTCTTCACCCGCCTGTTCGACAAGGGGCTGGTCTACAAGAAGACCGCACCGGTCAACTGGTGCCCTCACGATATGACGGTGCTGGCCAACGAGCAGGTGATCGACGGCTGCTGCTGGCGCTGCGACACCCAGGTGGAGCGCAAGGAGATCCCGCAGTACTTCATGAAGATCACCGCCTACGCCGAGGAGCTGCTGGCCGGTCTTGATAAGCTGCCGGGCTGGCCCGAGCAGGTACGCACCATGCAGCGTAACTGGATCGGCAAGTCGCGCGGTGTGGAACTGGCCTTCGAGGTCAACGGCGAGCCGCTCAAGGTCTTCACCACCCGTCCCGATACCCTGATGGGTGTCTCCTACGTCGCCGTGGCGCCGGAGCATCCGCTGGCCCACGCCGCTGCCGCGAATAACGCCGAGCTGGCCGCCTTTATCGAGGAGTGCTCCCACATGGAGACCTCCGAGGCAGCGATGGAGACCATGGAGAAGAAGGGGTGCGATACCGGCCTCAAGGCTTTACACCCGATCAGCGGCGCCGAGGTGCCGGTCTTCGCCGCCAACTTTGTGCTGATGGGTTACGGCGAGGGCGCGGTGATGGCGGTGCCCGCCCACGACCAGCGCGATTTCGAGTTTGCGCAGAAGTACGGCCTGGCGGTGACCCAGGTGATCAAGCCGGTCGACGACAGCGAGATCGACCTGACCCAGGCCGCCTTTACCGACAAGGGTGTGCTGATCGACTCCGGTGAGTTCAGTGGCCTCTCCTCGGAGCAGGCCTTCGATGCCATCGCCGAGCACCTGCAGCAGGCGGGCAAGGGCAAGGTGAGCATCAACTACCGTCTGCGCGACTGGGGCGTCTCGCGCCAGCGCTACTGGGGCTGCCCCATCCCGATCGTCAACTGCCCCGACTGCGGTGCGGTGCCGGTTCCCGAGGATCAGCTGCCGGTGCGCCTGCCCGAGGATATCGAGTTCGATGGCGTTGGCTCGCCGATTAAGAAGATGCGGTCGTTCATTGATACCACCTGCCCCAAGTGCGGCGGCAAGGCGGAGCGCGAGACCGACACCTTCGACACCTTTATGGAGTCCTCCTGGTACTACGCCCGTTACGCCTCGCGTGCCAACCCCGATGCGATGCTGGATGAGCATGCCGATTACTGGCTGCCTGTCGATCAGTACATCGGCGGTATCGAGCACGCCATCCTCCACCTGCTCTACTCGCGCTTCTACCACAAGCTGATGCGCGACGAGGGGTTGGTATCCAGCGATGAGCCGTTCAAGAATCTGCTGACCCAGGGGATGGTGCTCAAGGACGGGGCGAAGATGTCCAAGTCCAAGGGCAATACCGTCGATCCTCAGGAGCTGATCGAAAAATACGGCGCCGACACCGTGCGCCTCTTTACCATGTTCGCCGCGCCGCCCGAACAGTCGCTGGAGTGGAACGACTCCGGCGTGGAGGGAGCGCACCGCTTCCTCAAGCGCCTGTGGGCCTACTGTTTGGAGCACGGCGCCGAGCTGGGTGGACTGAGCGTGGTTACCGATACGCACAAGGACGAGCGCCGCGAGATCCACGAGGCGCTGCAGCAGGCCCTGGGCGACTTTGGCAAGTACCAGTTCAACACCGTGGTTGCCGCCTGCATGAAGACCATGAATACCCTGGGCAAGCTGGAGGCGGGTGCCGAGGCGTTGCGCAACGAGGGGATCTCCATCCTTCTGCGCCTGCTCTCGCCCATCGCCCCGCATATCGCCCAGAAGCTCTGGAGCGAGCTGGGTTACGGCAAGGACATCCTCACTGCAGAGTGGCCCGCGGTGGATGCCGATGCTCTGGTCAAGGACTCCATCGAGCTGGTGATCCAGGTCAACGGCAAGGTGCGCGGCAAGATCAGTGTGCCGGCGTCAGCCAACAAGGAGGCCATTGAGGAGCAGGCCATCGCCGATGAGAACGTGCAGCGCTTTATCGATGGCAAGACCATTCGCAAGATCATCGTCGTCCCCGGGCGACTGGTGAACGTGGTGGCCAACTAAGATGCGTCGCCTGCCGCTCATCGTCTTGCTGATGCTGACGCTGGGCGCCTGCGGCTACCACCTGCGCGGTGCCCTGCAGCTGCCCGAGGCGATGAAGGTCACCCTGCTCAGCGGGGTGGAGACGAAGGAGCCTCTGGGGGCAGAGATCGCCGCGGCGTTTGCCTCCGCAGATGCCCGTCTGGCGAGCAATCGCGAGGAGGCCGGGGCGGAGCTGGTGATCACTGGCGAGAGTCTCCTCAAGCGTACCGCTGCGGTGGATGGCCAGGGCAAGGTCAGCGAGTACGAACTGGACTATCGTTTGACCTATGTCCTTAACGATGCCGCCGGTGAGCGCTGGCTGGAGCCGCAGACGATTCAGCTGCGTCGTCGCTTTGCCTTCGATAGTGCCCGGCCGTTGGGCAAGTCGCGCGAGGAGGAGATGCTGCAGCAGGAGATGCGCCGAGATGCGGTACGCATGATGTTCGAACGCCTGCGGGCTGCCACTATTACGGAGTCGGCCCAGTGAGGCTGCGCTTCGAGCAGCTGGAGGGGCATCTCAGGCAGCCGCTGCTGCCCATCTACCTGGTCAGTGGAGATGAGCCACTGCAGCGGGCCGAGGCCTGCGATGCCATCCGTGCCGCCGCCCGCGAGCAGGGCTTTAGCGAGCGTGAGGTGATGCATGTGGAGGGGGGCTTTGATTGGGGCGAGTTGCAGGCCGCCTCCGATGCCCTCTCGCTGTTCGCCGAGCGGCGCATTATCGAGTTGCGCATGCCCAGCCCCAAGCCGGGTAAGGAGGGGGGCGCGGCGCTGGCCGAGTATGCCGCCAACCCGCCGAGCGACAATCTACTATTGATCGACTGCGGCAAGCTGGAGAAGGCGCAGCAAAACGGCAAGTGGTTCAAGGCACTGGACAAGGCGGGCGCGGTGCTGCAGGTGTGGCCGGTGGAGGCCGGACGACTGCCGGGCTGGATCAGCGAGCGCATGCGCCGCCACGGCCTGCAGCCCAGCCGCGAGGCGGCCCAGCTGCTGGCGGAGATGGTGGAGGGCAATATGCTTGCCGCCGATCAGGAGATCGCCAAGCTGGCGCTGCTGCATCCGCAGGGACCGCTGGGAGTGGAGGCGGTGGAGGCGGCGGCGGCCGACTCTGCCCGCTACGATAATTTCGAGCTGGTGGATGCCGCCTTTAACGGCGAGGCCGCCCGCTGCCGACGCATGCTCGATGGCCTGCGTGGCGAGGGGGAGGAGCCGCTGAAGCTGCTCGCCGCGCTGCTGTTCAAGCTACGCCAGGTGGAGCCCATGGCCCGCGCGGTGGCCGCCGGCGTCTCGCCCGGTCAGGCGATGAAGGAGGCCCGGGTGTTCCAGAAGAGCCAGGGGCCGACCGCGGCGATGCTCTCACGCCACCCGCTACGCCGGATTCAGACGCTGGTCGGCCGCGCCGCGCGCGTCGACCGCATGGTCAAGGGGGCCGAGCCGGGTAACCCCTGGGATGAGTTGATGCAGTTGACCCTGCTGATTGCCGGGGTCCGCCTGGTTTAACCGTGAGTTTCAACGTGAGATTGTGAGCATGGATATCAAAGAGTACATGCAGGGGCTGGGTAAGCAGGCGCGCACCGCCTCCCGCGAGATGAATCGCGCCGGCACCAATGCCAAGAACGCCGCCCTTAACGCCATCGCCGATGCACTGGTGGCCTCAATGGCGCAGCTGCTCTCGGAGAACGAAAAGGACCTGACGGCAGGACGTGAGAATGGCCTCGACGATGCGCTGCTCGATCGCCTGGCGCTGAACGAGGAGCGGGTGAACGGCATGGCCGAGGGGCTACGCCAGATCGCCGCGCTGCCCGACCCGGTTGGCGAGATTGGCGATATGTCCTATCGCCCCTCCGGCATTCAGGTGGGCAAGATGCGGGTGCCGCTGGGCGTCATCGGCATCATCTACGAGTCGCGTCCGAATGTGACCGCCGATGCCGCTGCACTCTGTCTCAAATCGGGCAATGCCGCCATTCTTCGCGGCGGCTCAGAGGCGGCCCACTCCAACCAGGCGATTGCTGCCTGCATCCACCAGGGGCTGGAGAGCGCCGGCCTGCCGGCCGCCGCGGTGCAGGTGATCGAGACCACCGACCGTGCCGCCGTGGGCGAGCTGATCACCATGGGCGAGTACGTGGATGTGATCGTACCGCGCGGCGGCAAGGGGCTGATCGAGCGCATCAGCGCCGAGGCCCGGGTGCCGGTGATCAAGCACCTGCACGGCGTCTGTCACGTCTATATCGACGATGAGGCGGACCTGGAGAAGGCGGTGCAGGTGGCCTTTAACGCCAAGACTCATCGCTACGGCGTTTGCAACGCCATGGAGACCCTGCTGGTGGCCGAGGGTGTGGCCGAGCAGGTGCTGCCCGAACTCGGCGGCATGTACGCCGAGAAGGGGGTGGAGCTGCGCGGCTGTGAGACCACCCAGCGCATTCTGTCGAATGCTGCTGCTGCCAGTGAGGCGGACTGGGACGAGGAGTATCTGGCCCCCATTCTCTCCATTCGCGTGGTCAAGGATATGGACGAGGCGATCGAGCACCTGCACGCCCACAGCTCCGGTCACACCGAATCCATCATTACCGAGAACATCAGTCGCGCGCGGCGCTTCCTTGCCGAGGTGGACTCCAGCTCGGTGATGGTTAACGCCTCCACCCGTTTCGCCGACGGCTTCGAGTACGGCCTGGGCGCCGAGATCGGCATTTCCACCGACAAGATCCACGCCCGCGGTCCAGTGGGGCTGGAGGGGCTCACCTCTCAGAAGTACATCGTTATCGGCGATGGCCACATCCGCCAGTAGGCGCGAATAGGGGGACAGGTGGACGGCATCGGCATTTTCGGCGGCACCTTCGACCCGGTCCATTACGGCCACCTGCGTATCGCCACCGAGCTGGCCGAGGCGCTGGAACTGAACGAGGTGCGCATGCTGCCCTCGGCCCAGCCGCCGCACCGCGAGGCGCCGCAGGTCTCTGCCGTGCAGCGGTGCGAGATGCTGGCCCTGGCGCTGGAGGGCGATGCGCGTCTGCAGCTCGATGAGCGCGAACTGCGCCGCGCAGGCCCCTCGTACATGGTCGATACCCTGGACGAGCTGCGCGCCGAGCTGGGGAGCGAACGGCCGCTTTACCTGATGCTGGGTAGCGATGCCTTTCTCGGCCTGCCCGGCTGGTATCATTGGCGCGAGCTGTTCGCGCTGGCGCATATCGTGGTTGCCGAACGTCCCGGCTGGGATGACGGGGCCATGCCCGAGGAGTTGGCTATGGAGGCGCAGAGGCGTCGTGTCGACTCGCCCCAGGGGCTTGCCGGGGAGGCCGGCGGTCTCCTCTTTCTACCGTTAAGTCGCCTGGCCATTGCCGCCAGCGATATCCGTGCGCGCATCACCGCGGGGCGCACTATCCGTTACCTCACGCCGGAACCGGTCCGGCGTTATATCGAAGAGCAGGGTTTATACCTTAATGAATAGCGAAGAGTTGAAGGCGTTGGTCATCGATGCCCTGGACGACCTCAAAGGGGTCGATATCAAGGTGCTTGATGTGCGTGACAAAACCAGTATGACCGACATTCTGGTGATCGCCGGCGGCAGCTCCAGTCGTCAGGTGAACGCCCTGGCCCAGCACGTGGTGGAGAAGGCCAAGGAGGCGGGTTGCCGCCCCATGGGCGTGGAGGGTAGTGAGCAGGGCAGTGGCTGGGTGCTGGTTGACCTTGGGGATGTGGTGGTTCATGTCATGCTTCCGGAGACCCGCGATTTCTACAATCTGGAGAAGCTCTGGGGCGACGACGCCCCGGAGGATGACAGTCTGAGCTGATGCAGATCCAGCTCATCGCCGTCGGCAGCAAGATGCCCCGCTGGGTCGATGAGGGCTATGCCGAATATGCCAAGCGCCTGCCGCCCGAGTGCGCGCTGAAGCTGCAGGAGATCCCCGCCGGCAAGCGCGGCAAGGGGGCGGACATCGCCCGCCTGACCCGCATCGAGGGGGAGAAGATGGCGGCGGCCATCCCCAAGGGGTCTCGGGTAGTGGCTCTGGAGGTGAAGGGCCGCCCTTGGTCCACCGAGCAGCTATCCCAGCGGCTCGATTTCTGGCTCGGTGAAGGGCGTGATATCGCCCTGCTGGTGGGGGGGCCCGAGGGCATCGAGCCCGCCCTCAGTGCCCAGGCCGATGAGAAGTGGTCACTATCGCCGCTGACCCTGCCCCACCCACTAGTGCGGGTGTTGCTGGCCGAGCAGATCTACCGGGCCTGGTCCATCCTCAAGGGGCACCCCTATCACCGTTAAGCCGCGTCGTGGATAATCGACCCATGGACGACTCGTTCGACATCTTTCTGGCCTCCGCCTCGCCGCGTCGGCGTGAGTTGCTTGAGCAGGTCGGTGTGCGCCAGCGTCTGCTGGCAGCGGCGGTGGATGAGACCCCGCACGCGGGCGAGGTTCCCGAGCTCTACGTGGTGCGTCTGGCGCTGGCCAAGGCCCGTGCCGGTCGTCTGCTGCTGACCAGCGATACGCCGCAGCCGGTGCTGGGCGCCGATACCGCGGTGGTGGTCGATGGCACGATCCTCGGCAAGCCGCGCGACGAGGCGGAGTTTATGGCGAGCATGGCGCGACTCTCCGGGCGCTGCCACCAGGTGATGAGCGGCGTGGCGCTGGTCGATGGCGAGCGTGAGGAGAGCCGCCTGTCGGTGAGCACTGTCTGCTTTCGCGAGCTCAGTGAGGTGGAGCGCAGGGCCTACTGGCGCAGTGGCGAACCGGCGGACAAGGCCGGCGGCTATGCCATACAGGGACTGGGGGCGGGTTTCATTGAACGCCTGGAGGGGAGCTACTCCGGGGTGATGGGACTGCCGCTGTTCGAAACCGCGGAACTACTACAACACTTCGGCATCCCACTGCTGGAGAGAGGATGAGTCGGGTTTATGAGTGAAGAGCTGCTGATCAACGTCACCCCGCAGGAGACCCGTATCGCCTTCGTCGAGAACGGTGTGCTGCAGGAGGTGCACATCGAGCGTTCGCGTCGCCGTGGCCTGGTGGGCAACATCTACAAGGGTAAGGTGAGCCGGGTGCTGCCCGGGATGCAGGCCGCCTTTATCGAGGTGGGCCTGGAGCGCACCGCCTTCCTGCACGCCTCCGATATCGCCAGCAACAACGGAGATGAGAACGGCCGCGGCAGCGAGCAGATCAACGCCCTGCTGCGCGAGGGCCAGGAGCTGATGGTACAGGTGGTCAAGGACCCGCTGGGCACCAAGGGCGCGCGTCTGACCACCCACATCTCCATCCCCTCGCGCTTTCTGGTCTACATGCCGGGTAGCGACCACGTCGGTGTATCGCAGAAGATTGAGGGCGAGGCCGAACGCAACCGTCTCAAGGGGATCATCCAGGAGCACGCCGTAGAGTTCCCCTCCGGTGGCTACATCCTGCGCACTGCCGCCGAGGGGGCCAGCGAGGAGGCACTGGTCAAGGACATGCAGTTCCAGGCCAAACTCTGGGGGGCCATCGGCGAGCGCATGCGCGGCAAGGCCCCGGCACTGATTCACGAGGACCTGCCGCTGGTGATGCGCACCATGCGCGACCTGGGCGGCAGCGATATCGAGCGGGTGCGCATTGATTCGCGCGAGACCTTCCAGAAGGTGGAGAAGTTCGCCGGCAAGTTCATTCCCGAACTGGCTTCCAGCATCAGCCACTACACCGGTGACCGACCGATCTTCGATATCTACGGCATCGAGGACGAGATCCAGAAGGCGCTGGAGCGCAAG
>JBFFRO010000021.1:0-12890 GCA_041572995.1 Thiohalomonadaceae bacterium | reverse complement strand
CCTGGGTGAGGATCTGCTGACGCTGGCCTCGAGGGTGGAGATCGTCCAGTTTGCCGAGGCCGGCTACCTGGCTGCTGAGGGAGAGGCCGCGGAGGTGGATATCGCCCTGGTCGAGGGCAGCATCTCCACCCCCCACGAGCGAGAGCGCATCCAGACCATCCGCGAGCACAGTCAGCTGCTCATCACCATCGGCGCCTGCGCCACCAGCGGCGGCCTGCAGGCGCTGCGCAACCTTGATGACAGCCGAGATGAGTGGATGAGCGCCATCTATGCCCGTCCCGAGGTGATCGCGACCCTGGCCCATGCCACCCCCATTGCCGAGCACGTGAAGGTGGACTACGAGCTCACCGGCTGTCCCATCAGCAGCGTGCAGTTGCTCGCCGTGCTCAAGTCGCTGCTCGCGGGCGTCGCCCCGCGTATTGAACAGGAGCCGGTATGCATGGCCTGCAAGCGCGCGGGTCACCCCTGCGTCATCACCAGCCGCGACCTGCCCTGTCTCGGCCCGGTCACCCGCGGCGGTTGCAACGCCCTCTGTCCCTCGCTGGGGCGTGACTGCTTCGGCTGCTTCGGCCCCCTGCCCGAGGGCAATACCGCGGCGCTGGCCGAAAGATTCAAGGCCGATGGACTGAGTGATGAGGTGATCGCGCGGCGCTTTTTGTTGATTAACAGTCACGCCGAACCGTTCCGCTCGGAAGGGCTTAAGTGGCGAGAAAACGATTATGAGTGATAGTCGCCAGATCGATATCCATGTTCCCCTGCTGACCCGCGTCGAGGGCGAGGGGGCACTGGAGCTCTCCATCCGTGACGGGGCGATCAGCTCGCTGGCGCTGCGCATCTTCGAGCCGCCGCGGCTGTTCGAGAAGTTTCTGGAGGGACGTGGCCACGATGAGGTGCCGGATATCGTTGCGCGCATCTGTGGCATCTGCCCGGTGGCCTACCAGATGAGTGCCACGCATGCGCTGGAGTCCATCTTCCAAACGGCTCCCGGTCCCTGGGTGCGGGCGATGCGCCGACTCTTCTACTGTGGTGAGTGGCTGGAATCCCACGCCCTGCACGTGCACCTGCTGGCGCTGCCCGACTTTCTCGGCTTCGAAAGCGCGGTGGCGATGGCGGAAAAGTATCCCGACGAGGTGCGCCGCGGCATGCGTCTTCAGGGCTTCGGCAACGCCCTGCTGCGTGCCTTCGGTGCTCGCTCGGTGCATCCCCTGGGGGTGAAGGTGGGGGGGTTCTACAAGGCCCCGGACAAGGCGCTAATGGACGGGCTGCTGGCCGAGGCGCGTGAGTTGCTGCCGCAGGCCGAGGCGATGTGCCGCCAGCTGGCGAAGCTGGAGTTGCCCGATGACCATCAGGCCTTTGTCAGCATTGCCATGCGCCACGAGGACGAGTATCCCTTCAACGAGGGGCGGCTGGTCTCCAGCGATGGCCTGGATATCGGTATTGCCGATTACGAGGAGTACTTCGCCGAGTATCACTGCGAGTACTCCACCGCCCTGCACAGTCTGTATTACCCCAAGGGCGATGCGCGAGTCGGTGGCGAGGGTAAACCCTATCTGGTCGGCCCGCTGGCACGCCTCAACCTCAACCATGACAAGCTGCCTGAGCAGACCCAGGCACTGCTGGCCGAGTGCGGCATCGCCTTCCCCAGCGACAATATGTTCCACAGTGCCTTCGCCCGTGCCATCGAGTGCCACTACGCGCTAATCGAGACGATCACTCTACTGGAAAACTACGACGAAACTGCCGAGCCTTCGGTCGAGGCGGCACCTAGTGCCGGCGTTGGCTATGGCTGCAGTGAGGCGCCGCGAGGCTTCCTCTGGCACCGTTACGAAACCGACGGTGGGGGACGTATCCTTAACGCCCGCATCGTCCCCCCCACCAGCCAGAACCAGGCACGCATCGAGGAGGACCTGGCCGCCTCACTGCGCAACTTTGGCCTCGACCAGGCACCCGAGGCGATCAAGCTGCACGCAGAGATGGTGATCCGCAACTACGATCCGTGTATCTCCTGCGCCACCCACTTCCTGCAGCTGAAACTCGATCGCGACGAGTGAAGAGGCTGCTGTTACTCGGCATTGGCTCGCCCTTCGGTGCCGACCGTATCGGTTGGGAGCTGGTGGAGCAGTTGCGTGGCTCGCTGCCGGAGATCGAGGGCTGCGAACTGGTGCTACGCAACCTCGCCCATCCCACCCAGTTACTGAGCCTGGTCGAAGGCTTCGATGGGGTAATCGTGATCGACGCCCTGCTGGATGCCGAACCGGGCAGCCTGCACAGGCTTACTATCGATGAGTTGAAAGAATCCGAACGCAGCTCCAGTCACCAGCTCGGTGTCGCCGAGGCGTTAGCGCTGGCACGGGCCATGGGCGACCTGCCTGAGTGGCTGGAGGTTATCGGCGTCGGTGTGGGAGCTCGGCCTAGAAGCGGTAGCTGAGCCCCGTGGTGTAGTGTAGGTCGGCCTTCTCGACTCCCTGGGGCGGGGCGTTGTCGCGGGTGTAGTCCACCCCCAGCTTCAGTGCCAGCGAATCGTTGATGTCTACCGTCAGTGAGGCGGTCTCGATCAGGCGATAGTCGTCGGTCTCGTCCAGCCTCGGCTGGTAGTAGGTGGTGCTACTGAGGCGGCTGTTACTGCCCAGGGGCAGGCGCAGGATGAGGTAGAGGTTGCCGCGCGTGCCGCTCTTGGTGCCGCCGTCGATAAAGCTGTCGTCGATCTCTTCCTCGTAGTGGAAGGCGCCGTAACCCAGCAGCAGGATGCCTTTGTCAGTGCGTATGAGTTCCTGACGCAGACCGCCACCGAGCAGTCGGCGCGAGCTCAGGCGTGCCAGCTTGTTATAGCTGAGCTGGACGAAGGCCTCCCAGTCGAAGGTGTCGCTAAAGGGCTGCACGTGACGGGCGTGTAGCAGGCCCTGGTCGCTGATGGTGGTGCCGGCCGCATCGCCAAAGCGCTTTGAGGCCTGCAGGACGTCCAGGGTGCCTTCGTGCAGCCACTCGACGCGCCCTGCCAGCCGCTGCTCACGGTAGTTGCTGTTGCCGTCAGCTCCGTCCAGACCCAGTTCCAGTTCTCCAGTGACGCCCTCCTGGTACTCTTTCAGGTGCATCTCGGCCATGTTGACGATGGCCGCGGCGGGCAGGGGGAGTAGCAAGGGCAGGGTGAGCAGCAGCTGTTTCATGGTCATCTAATCGTGTTCGTCGCTGGATACCTTTGCCAGCACCCAGTCCATGGCACGGTGCGGCAACAGGCGCTTGAGCGCGGCGAAGAGGTGAGTGGGAACAGTGACATAGTAACGTGCTCTGGGGCGGTGTGCCTCCAGGGCATGGACGAGCTTCTCCATGACCGCCTCGGGACCGAGAGTGAAAGGCACGGCCGGTCCCTTCTTTTGCAGCCGCTGCTCTACTCGCTCGTAGGCCTCACGGAAGGGACTGGCATCCTTGTCGATGTTTTCCTTGTACTTGGCGAAGGAGTTGGCGCGGAAGCGGCTTTTGATCGGCCCGGGCTCGATCAGTGAGACGTGGATGCCGGTGCCCCGCAACTCCAGGCGCAGGGTATCGGTGAGGCCCTCCAGGGCATATTTGCTGCAGTTGTAGGCGCCGCGAAAGGGCAGTGCCACCAGGCCTAGTACCGAGGAGTTGTGCACGATGCGGCCATGGCCCTGCCTGCGCATCACTCGCAGCACGCTGACGGTCAGCTCATGGGTGCCCAGCAGGTTGGTTTCCAGCTGCGCCTGCAGCACCTCGCGACGCAGGTCCTCAACCGCTCCCCCCTGGCCGTAGGCACCGTTATTGAAGAGGGCATCCAGGGTGCCGCCGGTGCGCTCCAGGGCCTCAGCCAGAGCCGCCTGGATGGAGTTCGAGTCATCCAGGTCCAGTTGCAGCGACTCCAGCCCCTCGTCATTCAGCCGCGCGACATCCTCGCCTTTGCGCGCCGTGGCAAAGACCCGCCAGCCACGCTGGTGCAGGGCGTGGGCGCAGTGGTAGCCGATGCCGCTGGAGCAGCCGGTGATCAGTATGGTGCGTTGAGAAGTGCTCATGGGGGAGCAGGATAACAGTCGCAGGCAGTCGATAAAATATTGGGGAGGTTGGTTCAGGCCAGCAGTACGGCGACGATGCCGGTGATGAAGATACCGTCGAAGGTGCCGGCACCGCCGATGGAGGCCTGCGGCACACCCAGTTCACGGATGTCCTTGAGGCGCAGCAGGTCGGCACCGATCAAGACCCCCAGGGTGCCGCTGACGTAGGCCAGGGGGGCGCTTAGCTCGGGTTTGACCAGAACCGCTACCAGCGCCGCGCTCAGCGGTGCCACCAGTACCGGCATGCCGATCCCCAGCCCGGGGATCGGGCGGCTGCTGATATAGCTGATGAAACTGACCGCGCCGATACCCGTTAGCAGTTCATCCACTCGCAGGTGATGCAGGTTAATGAGGTAGAGGGAGAAGAGCAGGGGGATGAGGGCGCCGCCGACGTTGAGCCCAACCACTGTGTGCCCCGCCTGCAGGTACATGGGCGGCCATAGCGGCGGCATGCCGTGAATGGGCACGTTACTGCGCAGGCGCAGTAGCGGCATGTTGATGGCGCTGCCGGCCAGTGCGGCAAACAGCAGCAGGATGCCCGCGGCTGGCTCTAGCCCCAGCTTGTAGAAGGTGATACGCAGCAGCCCGATCTGGATGAAGGCGACGAGGAAGCTCAGCGCCAGGAGAAAGAGCAGCAGGCGGTTGCGATTCACGACCTGGGCGTTGTTGACAGGGCCGAGGCCAGCAACGGTGCCAGCGGCAGGGCGTTACTGGGGTGGGCGATGGCATCCGAGCTCCAGATCTGCTCGATACCTGCTGCACGCAGGGCCTCGGTGACATCGTCGGAGAAGAGTGCGTGGGTGACCAGGCAGTGGATGGTCTCCGCGCCCTGACGCTTGAGTTGCTCGGCCACGCCGATCAGGGTGCGGCCGGTGCTGATCATGTCATCGACCAGTACCACCTCGTGCTGGTGGTAGTCGTGGTCGGGCAGGTGGACACGCACCTGGCGATCGCCCAGTCTCTCCTTGCTGGCCACGGCGTAGTCGTAACCGGCCGGCTCGGCGATGGCCCGTACCCATTGCTCCGACTCCGCATCAGGACCGACCAGCAGGGGCCGGGTGGTGTTGGCGGCGAGAAACTCGCGCATCATGCCCGCGCTGCCCAGGGCCATGGCCTCGATCCCCGGCATCGCCTGCTCCAGTTCTGGGATGCGGTGCAGGTGCGGGTCGACCGTGACAATGCGATCGAACAGGCCGGCGAGGAATCGCCCAACGATATGGGCACTAATGGCCTCACCGGCATGGAAGGCGATGTCCTGGCGCAGGTAGCACATATAGGGGGCGATGAGGGTGAGCCGCTTGACCCCCATTGCCCGCGCCGTCTGCGCCAGCAGCATCAGTTCAATGAGTTTGTCATTGGGCCGGTCCAGACTGCGACAGACGAACACCTCATCGGGCAGGGGCGAGGGCAGGGTGAGCTTGGACTCGCCGTCGGGGAAACGGTGAATGTCGACCAGCGCCGTATCAAGCTGGAGTTCGGCTGCCAGCCGCTGGCCGGGTTCCAGGTAGTCGGAAAAGAGCAGCAGCATGCTGGGTTTATCCTATAGAGGTTTTTTCAGATGGATATGCCATAACCCCTCATTGGGTTCGATGCCTCCGAAGGTAAGCCCCTTCTCCTTGCACCATGCGTGCACATCGTCACCACAGGGTGGGTAACTGATAATGAGCCGTACCGCGGTGCCCGCAGGTAGCGGCTCAACCGCATTATTGATCGCTAGCAGGTAACCGGGGCAAGTCTGGCCGCGCACATCGACGAGTGCGGTGCCTTCATCATCAAAGCTCACATCGGCGTGTATGCTTTAGCGTTTTGGCGCGTCCTTGCGCTTAAATGGCCACATCCTTGTCTCCTTATTATGTGTTAGTTACAGCTCCATATAGGTTTTATCGACATCACTTTCATCGCCGATGGTGTAGCCGCTGTTACTGTCGGCTAGGCCTTTTGCGAACTGGAAGTCGGACTGGAATTCGGCGTGCACGCGATAGAGTGCTTCGCCTTTTTTCACCGCGTCGCCGAGCTTCTTTAGCAGGTCGACGCCAGCGCCCTTATCCATGGGTGCGCCGGCCAGGCGTGCCAGCTTGGCAATGAGGAAGTTATCGATGTGACTAACAAAACCTTCACGTTTGGCGCACACCTCAAAGGTGAGTTTTCCCGGCTCGGCGACGTGCCCCTGCGGTCCCTGAGAGGCGATAATCGCCTCCATCTTTTTCAGCGCGCGCCCCGAGTCGAGGATGTCACGGGCCAGGCTGTAGCCGTAGCCACCGCGCACGTCCGGATCAAACTCGAGGATGCGACCGGCAAGGCGCAGGGCCTTCTGTCTGAGGTCCTGCGGTGCATCGGGATCGTTGCGCAGCACTGCCATCACATCGCGTGCCTCCAGCACTGGGCCGATACCGCGGCCCACCGGCTGCGAGCCGTCGGTGATGATGACCTCCAGATGGATGCCCATGCGATCACCGGTGTACTCGAAGAGTTTGCGCAGCTGCAGTGCCTCCTGCATGTGGCGTACCTTGGCACTGGGGCTGACCGGGATATCGATCAGCAGGTGGGTAGAACCGGCGGCCAGCTTCTTGGAGAGAATGGAGGCGATCATCTGTCCCTGAGAGTCGATGCCCAGCGGCCGCTCCACCGAGATGAGGATGTCATCGGCGGGGGCAAGGCGGGCGTTGCCGCCCCAGGCGAGACAGGCGCGGTTTTCGCGCACCACCGCGTGCAGCTCCTTGGGACTGAGGTCCACCCGGCAGAGTACCTCCATGGTGTCGGCGGTTCCCGCCGGGGAGGTGATGGCGCGACTGGAGGTCTTGGGCATGGTCATGCCGTGGGCGGCGACAATCGGCACCACCAGCATGGTGGTGCGGTTGCCGGGGATGCCACCGATGCAGTGTTTGTCCACCACCAGGTCCTGCTTCCAGTCCAGGCGGTCGCCCGACTCGGTCATCGCCCGGGTCAGGTGCATGATCTCCTCGCGGTCGAGACCGGTCTGACCGGAGGCGACCAGGAAAGCAGCCATCTCCATCTTCGAGTAGCGGTTGTGGGTGATGTCCTGGGTGATACCGCGAAAATCCTCCAGCGACAGGCGTTCGCCGGCGATCTTGCGCCGTACCGCATCCATGGAGGTGGGTAGCTCGGCCTGTGCCACCCGCACGGGATCACCCTCGGCCATATCCAGCTGGTCGAAGGCCTGTTCGGAGAGCCCTAGCTCGCAGGGCTGGACAATGTTGGCATCATCGACCACGTTGAGCACCGCGTAGATGCGGCGGCCGTTGGCGGCGATCTCCACCTTGGTGAGTGCCTGGAAGCCCTCGGCGCGGTAGAACTCACTCTCACGGTGCATGTAGGCGACGTTTTCACGGTAGGTGTCGATACCTACCCGTCGTAGCTGCAGGCTGCCGGCGTGGGCGTCGGCGGGGTCTTTTTTTCCACTCATGCAGCAAAGGTACCACAGTCGCAGGGGACGGGGCATAGACTCTCTGCGCTGGCCAATGGCCGGCTAGGCGAGGGCATCGAGCAGGTCGCGCTTGTGCTCCTCCTCCTGGATGAGGATGTCCTCTAGCACCCGTCGCAGACCGTACTCCTGCAGTTCCTCTGCCTGGCGTATACGTTCCTTGTAGCGTGTGATGGCATTGTCTTCTCCCGCTAGGTCCTGCTGCAGCATTGTACTGGCGTTTTCGGCGATCTCGCGCCGTTCTACATCGATGCTGGGCGTGCCGCCGAGAAAGTCGATTTGCTCGGAGAGCATCACGGCGTGTTGCATCTCCTCCTGGGCGTGGATCACCAGCTCTTTTTTCAACCCATCGTACTGGGCGCCGGTCAGTACCGCCGCATGCTGCACGTACTGCACGGCGGCAGCGTACTCCCACTCCAGGTCCTTGTTCAGCTCGGCCAGTAGTTGTTCTCGGGTGATCGGCATAAACACCTCCGCCTGTGTGGCTATTGGCGGGAAGTTAATCCCGTCTCTCTGCAAATGTGGCAGAAAATCGGCAAAGGTAAAGGGGGGATGGAATCAGCTGGAGGAGGCGCCTCCCGGTTGCTCCTCTTCCTCCTGCTGAAGTGCCCACATCTCGGCATAACGGCCCGCCTGCCCAAGCAACTGCTGATGGGGGCCATGCTCGACGATACGCCCGCCATCCATCACTAGGATCTCATCGGCATCGACGATGGTGGAGAGACGGTGGGCGATCACCAGAGTGGTGTGGTCCTCAGCCAGGGTCTTGAGTGATTCGAGAATGGCCTTTTCTGAGCGCGAATCCAGCGACGAGGTGGCCTCATCGAAGACCAGAATGCGCGGGCTCTTCAGCATTGCCCGGGCGATGGCGATGCGCTGCTTCTCGCCACCGGAGAGCTTGAGGCCGCGCTCGCCGACCACGGTGTCATAGCCCTCGGGCAAGGAGACAATAAATTCGTGGATATTGGCCATGCGGGCCGCCTGCTCGATGGCGGTACGATCGGCACCACAGCGACCATAGGCAATGTTGTACTCGATGGTATCGTTAAACAGCACGGTATCCTGCGGCACGATGCCGATGGCCTCGCGCAACGACTGCTGAGTGACCTCGCGGATATCCTGGCCGTTGATGAGGATACGGCCACCGGTGACATCGTAGAAACGGAACAGCAGCCGTGCCAGGGTGGACTTGCCGGCGCCACTGTGGCCGACCACGGCCACCTTTTTTCCGGCCGGTATGCTGAAGGAGACATCCTCGAGAATGAGGCGCTCGGCGCTGTAGTGGAAGGCCACGTTCTCGAAACGTACCTCACCCTCGCCAACCTTAAGCGGCTGGGCGTCGTCGGCGTCGCGGATCTCCTCCTCCACATGCAGCAGCTTGAACATGCGGTCCATGTCCGAGAGCGAGTGCTTGACCTGGCTGTAGACCACGCCGAGAAAGTTGAGCGGAATAAATACCTGCAGCATGAAGGCGTTGACCAGCACCAGGTCGCCCAGGCTCATGCTGCCGTCCACTACCTCCTGTGCCGCCATCACCATCACCACGGTGACGCCACAGGCGATCAGCGCGCCCTGGATGATGTTGAGGCCGGACATGGAGGTCTGGCTCTTTACCGCCGCATCCTCCCACTCGCCCAGGGTTTCGCCATAGCGGCGGTGCTCGAAGGCCTCGTTGTTGAAGTACTTCACCGTCTCGTAGTTGATCAGCGAGTCGATAGCCAGGGAGTTGGCCTCCGAGTCCTTGGCGTTCATGCGGTGGCGGAACTTCATCCGCCAGTTGGTGATGAAGAAGGTCGAAGTGACGTAGAACACCACCGTCACCACCACGATGATGGCGTACCAGGGAGAGTAGTTATTCAATAGGATGGCGGCCACCATCCCCAGTTCGACGAAGGTGGGGAGGATGGAGAAGACCATGTAGTTGAGCAGTGAGGCGGCCGAGCGCGAACCGCGCTCCATGTCGCGAGAGAGGGCGCCGGTCTTGCGCTCCAGGTGGTAGCGCAGGGAGAGCTGGTGCAGGTGCCCGAGCGCCTTCATCGATAGCTCGCGCATGGTGCCGTGGCGCACCCGGGCGAAGATCACATCGCGCAGCTCGTTAAAGGCGGAACCGGCCAGGCGCAGCACGCCGTAGCCGATGAGCAGGGCCAGCGGTAGCGCCAGCATGCGCCCCTCCGGGGTATTCAGGGTATCGACGATCTCCTTGAGCGCCAAAGGCACGGCAACGATGGCCAGCTTGGAGAGCACCAGGAAGGCCAGTGCCAGGCCTGCGCGGCCGCGGTAGTTCCACAGGTAGGGAAGCAGCGAACGGATGGTCTGCCAGTCGTTGCGGTTCTCGGAGGGGGCTTCAGTCTGTCGGCGATGGTTCATGGGGCTAGTATATAAGCATCACCTGATGGGTGACCATGCGCTGGCGATCGGCGCTATACTCGCGCTAACGACAGCGAACGGAGTTTCGTCCATGAGTAAGCCGACCGAAGAAGAACTCAAAGAGGCCCTGGCCACTGCCGGTGAGATGCGTGAGAGCGGTAACGACCCGCACCACATCGCCAAGGCCCTTCTCAATATGAACTATCGGGTGCAGAAGCTGGAGCACGTGCTCTTCGCCGCCGAGATGTATATGCACTCGGGTATGGCGGTGCAGGAGCACCAGAAGCTGAAAAAGGCCATCGAGGAGGCCCGGCGTGAGGTGGAGCGGACTAGCTACACCGAGCGCGAACAGTTCGGCCTCGGCTAGCCCGCCCCGCCCCTCGCCGCGTCGCTATGACTTGGCGCGGCACTCCCCAAACAGCTTGAGCTCGCAGCTCTCGCAGCGCTGGTGATCCAGCTTCTGGTAGATGGCGGTGATCGCCGCGTTCTTCGACTGGAAGACATTGTGCGAGTGGATCACATCCAGCGCACCGCCCTTGTCCAGCTGCTCCCACAGGCACTTCTTGACGTTAATCAGGTAGAGGCGGCCGCCCATCTCGCGGCGCTTGCGCGCCTCATGCGCCAGTAATTCGGTGCCGGCCAGGTCGGCAAAGTTAATCCCCTCGGCGAGGATCGCCAGACTCTTCTGCTCCGGGTACTCGGCGCGCATGCGCACGAAGCGGCTCTGCAGATGATCGACCGAGCCAAAGAACAGTGAGCCGTCGATACGCAGGAAAGCGACCTGCGGACAGGGCTCCAGGGACTCATCCCCGGAGAAGGCGTGCTTGGGCAGGCGCTTGTCCGGCACCATGGCCAGGGTGCGCGGCTTGGCGGTGCGCTCCAGGTAGAGCAGCAGCGAGAGCATCACGCCGGCGAAGATGGCCAGCTCCAGGTCCAGCAGTAGGGCGGAGAAGAAGGTCACGCCCATGACTGCGGTCTCGCGCTTGCTGCCGTGGATGATGTGTTTGATCTCCTTGATGTCGATCAGGCCCCAGGCAACCAGGAAGAGGATCGCCGCCATGGCGCCATAGGGCAGGTAGCTCACCAGCGGGGCGATGGTCAGTACCAGGATCATCAGCAGCAGGCCGCCGATGATGGCCGCCATGGGGGTGCGGGCGCCGGCGCTGTAGTTGAGGCCGCTGCGGTTGAAGGAGCCGGTGGCCACATAGCCGGAGAAGAAACTGCCGGCGATGTTGGAGAGACCCTGGCCGATGAATTCCTGGTTACCGTCCAGGCGCTGGCCGGAACGGGAGGCCAGGGCGCGGCCGATGGAAACCGCCTCGGTGAGGGCAAAGAGGGTCACCGCCAGTGCCGCCGGTGCCAGGTCTTTGATAGTGGAGAGCGAGAAGTCCGGGCTGGAGAGCGGCGGCAGGGTCTGCGGCAGGGCACCGACGCTGGCAATGGCCACCTCCTCGGCGCCAAACTGCCACTTCAGCAGGGCGGAAACGGCGCTGCCGGCGAGCAGGGCGATGATCATGTAGGGCCAGCGAGGACGCAGGCGCTTGACTACGATGCCGATCGCCAGGGTGACGGCACCGACCACCACCACGTAGGGGTTGGTATCGCCCAGCTGCTGCACGAAGTGGGTGAGGATCTCCGGCAGGCTACCACGGGGGATCTCCAGGCCGAAGAAGTGCTTGAGCTGCTGGGCGGCGATCAGGATCGCCGCGCCGGCGGTAAAGCCCACCACCACCGAGTGGGAGATGAAGTTAACCAGTGCCCCCATGCGCGCCAGTCCCAGGGCCAGCTGGATGATGCCGACCATGAAGGTGAGGGTGAGCGCCAGGTAGACATACTGCGCGGTTCCCGGCTCGGCCAGCGGCGAGAGTGAGGTGAAGAGGACGATGGAGGCGGCGGTGGTCGGCCCCGAGACCAGGTGCCAGGAGGAGCCGAACAGGGCGGCGATAATCGCCGGGATCATGCCCGCATAGAGGCCGTATTCCGGCGGCATGCCGGCGATGATGGCGAAGGCCACGCCCTGGGGCAGGGCGACGATGGCGCCGGTCAGACCGGCCATCAGGTCGGCGTTGACGGTCTCGCGGTTGACCATAGGCCACCACTGCATGAAGGGTAGGCGATTGAGAAGCCTGCGCATCGATTGAACCTCGTTACTGAATCAAGGGAAAGGCGTACCGACCGGCAGCCGGTGCCGGCGGGGTGTGGCTTTCCATCATGGAATTAGAGTGTTGCCCGGGAGTGCTCAAACACATAAGGCTGGGGCAGTGAAGGCGCATATTATCCATGAGTGCGTTGCCCCTTGGCTAATGAATATGAATATTATTATATTCCCAATAGGAATGTAGTGTTGCCGGTGGGCGGTGTGAGGCAAGTGTTATGATGCGAGCTGCCTGTATCAAAGTTTAGGAGAGAGCGGCATGCCCATCTACGAGTATCAGTGCCAGGCCTGTGGCCACACCTTCGAGAATCTGCAGAAGATCAGCGAGCCGGCCCCCGCGGAGTGCCCCCAGTGCCATGCCACTGGGCAGTTGAAGAAGCTTATCTCCGCCGCCGGCTTTACCACCCGGGGGGCGAGTATCGATAACGCCCCGGCCTGTGCCAGCGGTGCCTGCAGGGCCTCGTGCCAGAGTAAATAGCCGTTGTTTGCCCGCTAGGGTATTCGAAATTTCAGTAGGTAGCGGGAGGGGAGTGCATGAAGGTTAAGATGGACGTTAAGGATTTGGGCTGGTGGTTCTGGGTCGTCACGCTGGTGGCCTTTGTCGCCGGTTTTGCAGGTTATCGCGAGGGTTTCTATCTGGCCATCGGCGTTAGCGCCTTCCAGATTCTCTACTTTGCTGTGCGTCGAGGTCTCTTCGCCTTTATCACCCAGGTGCGCATGGTCTATTTCATTTTCACTCTTATCGGCCTGCTGGATCCGACCCTGCTCTGGTTCGGCCTAATGGCCGTCAGCACGATGATGGTGATCGTCTTTGATCGTTGCGTCATTGCCCGTGTGCTCGTGCATGCCCCCTGGAACAAGGGTG
>JBFFRO010000020.1:0-12994 GCA_041572995.1 Thiohalomonadaceae bacterium | reverse complement strand
TCAGTCCTCGGCCTGAGACAGCTCGGTGAGCACGCTTCGTAGCTGAGCGCGCCAGTGAACGGGGTTAATCTGCAGGTCACTCCAGCTTTTGCTCTTGTCGAGCACGGCACAGGCGGGACGCCTGGCCGGGGTCGGGTAGGCGCTGGCGGGGATGGGGGTGATGCTCAGCGACTTCTGCAGCAGCCCCAGGGCCGTCGCCTCCTCGTAGATGGCAACGGCAAAGTCGTACCAGGAGGCGACCCCGGCATCGGTCCAGTGATAGATGCCGGCAAGCCCCGGCTTCTCCGCCGCTGCCCAGATGGCAAGGGCCAACCCATGGGCCCAGGTCGGGGTACCGATCTGGTCGGCGACGATACCCAGCTCGTCGCGCTCGGCCATCAGGCGCAGCATGGTCTTGACGAAGTTATTGCCGTGGCTGGAGTAGACCCAGGCGGTGCGGATGATCAGGGCATCGACGCCGGAGTCCAGTACCTGCTCGTCGCCTGCCTGCTTGCTGGCGCCGTAGACCCCCAGCGGTGCGACCGCATCATCGGGCTGGTAGGGCGTGGCCTTTTCACCGTCGAACACGAAGTCGGTGGAGATGTGGATGAGGCGGGCACCGCGCGCCTGGGCGGCACGTGCCAGGTTGCCCGCGCCCTCGGCGTTGACCGCGTAGGCGGCCTCCCTCTCCTCCTCTGCCCGGTCGACGGCGGTATAGGCGGCGGCGTTAATGATGAGCTCCGGCTGGAACTGGCTGACGGTGGCCTCCACGGCCGCCGCATTGCTCACATCCAGTCCACGGCTATCCAGGGACAGCAGCTCCATACCAGCGGGGGCACTGCGTTGCAGTTCCCAGCCTACCTGGCCGCTGGCGCCGCTAATCAGCACTTTCATCTTACTGCACCCCGTGTTCTTCGAAGAGGGCGAGCATCTCCTCCTCGTCCATGACCTCCACCCCCAGCTCCTGGGCCTTTTTCAACTTGGAGCCGGCCTTCTCCCCAGCGATTAGCAGGTCGGTCTTCTTCGACACGCTACCGCTGACCTTGGCCCCCAACGCCTGCAGCCGGTCCTTGGCCTCATTGCGGCCCATGGCCGAGAGCGTACCGGTAAGGACAATGCTCTTGCCCGATAGCGGCTGCGCTCCGGCTGCTTTTTTCTCCAGCTTTGGCCAGTGCACACCAGCCTGCTGCAGGCGTGCAATCACCTCGCGGTTTCGCGGCTCGGCGAAAAAGGCGACGATCTGATGGGCGATGTTTTCGCCAATACCGGGAATGCGGGTGGCCGTTTTATTGATCAGGTTCTCCTCGCCGGCCTCGGCGATGGCCTCGAGCGAACCGAAGTGCTTTATCAATACTGCGGCCAGGCCTTCACTGACGCCGTTAATACGGCGCAGGAACAGCTTCGGCTCGGTCATCGCGGAGAGCTCACCGTCGAAGTCGGCGAAGAAGCGGGCGATGGCCCGGCCCTTGACCTCGCCCACACCGGTGACGCCGCGTGACTGGATAAAACTTTCATATTGGGCGTCCATGATGCGTTCGAGCTCACCGCCGAAGCACTCCGACTCGGCCAGGTCACGCGCGGTCACCTCGCCCACATCGGGGATACCCAGGGCGAAGAGGAAGCGGCCGAGAGTCGTGCTCTTACTCTTCTCCACCGCCTCGGCCAGGGCCAGAGCGGTTTTCTCCTTGACCATGCCCTCGACGCGCAGTTCGGCAAAGTCGAGCTCATAAAGCCCGGCCACATCGTGGATGAGCTCGTTGTCGACCAGGTACTCCACCAGCTTGTCGCCGAGGCCATCGATGTCCATGGCGCGGCGGGAGACAAAGTGCTTAATCCCCTCCTTCAGCTGCGCCGGACAGATCAGCCCGCCACTGCAGCGATAGGCCGCCTCGTCCTCGTCGCGCACCACCTCGGAGTTACACACCGGACAGTGCTCCGGCACGACGATTTCGCGACCATCGCTGGCCTTCTCTACCACCCCGGTGACCTGTGGGATCACATCGCCAGCACGGCGCACGCTGACCCTATCGCCGATGTGCACCTGCAGCCGAGCGATCTCGTCGGCGTTGTGCAGGGTGGCGTTGCTGACGGTGACCCCGGCGACATGCACCGGTTCCAGCTTGGCCACCGGGGTGAGTACACCGGTACGCCCCACCTGCCACTCCACATCGTTAAGCGTGGTGACCTGCTCCTGGGCGGGGAATTTGTGGGCGATGGCCCAGCGCGGGGCGCGGGCGATAAAGCCCAGCTGCTCCTGCAGGGCAAAGGCATCGACCTTGTAGACCACGCCGTCGATGTCGTAGGGCAGACTGTCGCGCTTTTCTCCGATGGCCCTGTAGTAGTCGAGGCAGCCTCCGGCTCCCTCCACCTTGGCCATCTCCGGGCAGAGCTGCAGGCCCCACCGGCCGAGCTGACGAATCATCTCGCTGTAATTTTCCGGCTTATCGAAACCCTCGATGACACCAACGCCGTAGCAGAACATGGAGAGCGGACGCTGTGCGGCGATCTTCGCATCAAGCTGGCGCAGGGAACCGGCGGCGGCGTTGCGCGGATTGGCGAAGGGCTTCTCCCCGGCGGCGAGCTGCTTCTCGTTAAGCTCATCGAAACCGGCGCGCGGCATGAACACCTCGCCGCGCACCTCCAGCACCTTCGGGATATTATCGCCAATCAACCGCTGGGGGATGTCATCGATGGTGAGGACGTTGTGGGTCACATCCTCGCCGGTGGAACCATCGCCACGGGTGGCCGCGCGCACCAGCAAGCCGTGCTCGTAACGAATGCTGATGGCCAGGCCGTCAAGCTTGGGCTCGGCACAGTAGCGGATGGGCCCGTCGATTCCGAGGCCTTCGCGTACACGGCGATCAAAATCCTCCAGTTCCTCATCGCTAAAGGCATTGCCCAGCGAGAGCATGGGAATGGCGTGGACCACCTCGGCGAACTTCCTGGAGACACCACCACCGACCACCTGCGTGGGTGAATCGGCAACCAGTAACTCCGGGTGCTCCTGCTCGATGGCCTGCAGTTCACGGAACAACCGGTCGTACTCGGCATCCGGGATCTGTGGGTCATCCAGCTCGTAGTAACGGTAGTTGTGGTAGCGCAGCAGCTCACGCAGCTCGGCGGCGCGTTCCTCCTGGGCCTGTTGCTCGAAGAGGTCGTTCATCGACTCAACCCAGCAGTTTCTCACGCATAAGGTTCAGCCCCGCTTCGTCGATGGGCTGGCGCATCTGGTTCGCCAGTGTCGCATCCAGGATATCGGCGAGGACACGGGCCGTATCGAAGAACTCATCCACCGCCCTCTCAGCGCCCAGAGGACCGGGTAGCTGCAGGAACAGCATCACCCCTGGGGTGGCGAGCCGGTCGATTTTGTTGGCATCGAAGTGGCCCGGCTCGAGGATGTTGGCCATGGAGTAGAGCGGCTGATCGTCGATACAGCGATGAAAGAGACCACCCTCTCCCAGTTCCATCCCCTGGGCCGTGACCGCGCGCAGCAGTGCCGGGCCGTGAAGGCGCTCGCCCTCGGTGGCCAGCAGGGTGAGGATCAGCACATGCTCGTTGCCATCATCGCCGGATGACTCCTCAGCGGACGGCTTTACTGGCTCTTCGGCAGTCGCCGGTTCGGCTTCGCTTGTGTGTCGAGCTTCAGACTCAGGCTCGCTGCTCAGTGCTTCGAGCGGGGGCTTGGTAATGGGTTCTGCGAGTGGCTCTGGAGCAGACTCGGAGGGAGTCGCGGCAGCAAAGCTGTCACTGGGTGCATCACCGAACAGCGTCTCTGAATCCTCCTGACGAGCGCTGCTCAAGCCGCCCATGGCAGTGACGGCATCGATAGCCTCATCGACGCCCTTGCTCACCCGCACCGGGCCAACGCTCCACTCGCCATCGAGCAGGTCGTCAGTGGTATCGGCGCCGGAGGCCCCCTCCATCTCGGCCTGCTCCTGGTCGGCGCGACGGCGCTGCTCGGCGGCACGCCGACGGGCACGATCCCAAATGATGATAATGACCAGCAGCAGCAGGCCGCCGAGAATCAGGGCGATGCGTAGGGTATCCACGAAGTAATGCCCCTAGACCGCGGCCAGTTCCATCGCCTCGTCCACGTCCACGGCGACGATGCGCGAGACGCCCGCCTCGTGCATGGTAACGCCGGTGAGGGTGGTGGAGAGTTCCATGGTCGCCTTGTTATGGGTGATGAAGATGAACTGCACCTGCTCCGACATCTCCTTGACCATACGGCAGAAGCGGCCGACGTTGGCCTCATCCAGCGGCGCATCCACCTCGTCCAGCATGCAGAAGGGCGAGGGATTCAACTCGAAGATGGAGAACACCAGGGCCACCGCGGTGAGGGCCTTCTCGCCACCGGAGAGCAGGTGGATGGTGGAGTTACGCTTGCCCGGTGGACGCGCCATGACGGCGACGCCGGTATCGAGCAGGTCATCGCCGGTCAGTTCGAGATAGGCATGCCCGCCACCGAACAGGCGCGGGAACTTCTCCTGCAGCCCCTTGTTAACCTTGTCGAAGGTCTCCTTGAAGCGGGTGCGGGTCTCGCGGTCGATCTTGCGGATGGCGTTTTCGAGCGTTTCCAGCGCCTCCATCAGGTCATCATTCTGGGTGTCGAGGTAGACCTTGCGCTCGGACTGCTGCTCGTACTCCTCGATGGCAGCCAGGTTGATAGGGCCGAGGCGGGCGATGCGCTGGGCGACCTCCTCTACCTGACGTTCCCAGGTGTTGGCATCGGCATGGGCGGGCAGCGCCTGCAGCACCGCCTCTAGGTCGAAGCCGGCCTCGGCCACCTGCTCCTTGTGGGTCTGGCGGCGCACCTGTTGCTCCTGCCAGCCCATACGCAGCTGTTCCAGGGTCGAGCGCACCTTTTGCGCCTGCTGCTCGGCACTGACGCGCTGCTGCTCCAGGTCACGCAGGCCGTGGTCGATCTCCTCCACCCGGCGGCGGGCGGCGGCCAGGCGGTTCTCCACCTCCATGCGCCGGCTGAGCAGGGTCTCCAGCTCCTCGGCCATCTCGGCACCGGGGTCGCCCCCCTCGGCCAGCTGCATCTGCAGCTCCTCGCGACGCTCGGCCAGCTGGGTCAACTGGGCGACCATGCGCTCCTGGCCCTGCTGGGTCGACTCCAACTCGGTGCGCAGGGTCTGTAGTTTGATGGAACGCTCGTGCTGGGCATCGCGTTCCTGGCGGGCCTTGTCGCGGGCAGCCTCCAGGGCCTCGCGCAGGGCCTCGCGCTGGGCGTTGAGCTCCTCGCGACGCAGGGCGTGCTCCTCCATGGTCTCCAGGGAGGCGTGCAGGCGCTCGCGGGCGCTCTCGATCTCCAGCTTCGACTCCAGCTGCTGGGCACGGATCTCCTCCATCTCCTGATCAAGGCGCTCAACCCGGCTCTGCACCTGCTCGATACGCGCCTGCTTGCCGCTGAGCTGGGACTCCATTTCGCTCTTCTTGCGGTTGGCCTCGTTAAGGCTACGCTGCTGCTCTTCGCGCTGACGCTCCAGCTCCTTGAGTCGCTCGCGTCCCTGCTCCAGGCGCTGCTGCAGGGCGTCGCTGCGCTCCTCCAGTGAGGCGAGGGCCTCGGCCAGCTCCTTCAGTTCGGTTTCACGCTGCAGCACACCGGCGTGCTCGTCGGCGTCGCGGGCAACACGCAGCCAGCCATGCCCCAGCCAGATGCCGTCGCGGCTGACCACCGACTCGTGGGCGGCAAGACGGCCACGCATGGCCAGCGCCTGATCCAGGGTCTCGGCGGTGTGAATGGCGCCGAGCAGACCATCGAGGTGTAGCGGCGAGCTGACCTTGTGCAGCAGGCGGTCACCACGTTCGGCATCGCCGGAGAGTGCCGCTGCCGAGCGGTCGAACAGGGTCAGGCTACCGTGCTCGAGGCTGCCCAGGGTGCCGGCAATGGGGTCCAGGCCATCGATGCAGACCGCCTCCAGCGAGTCGCCGAGAACCATCTCCACGGCGCGCTCCCAGCCCGACTCCACCGCCAGGTCCTCGGCCAGACGCTCGTTATCGGCCATGCCCTGACGCTCCAGCCAGTCGCTGACCGCGCCCTTGCCCTTGCCCAGCGCCGCCTGCTGCAGCGCCTCCAGCGAGGCGTGGCGGCCGCGCTTGCTCTGCAGCTCGGTGCGCAGGGTGTCCAGCTCCTGGGCCTCGGCGTGGTTGAGTTCGCGCCGTTCGTTGATCTGGGCGATGCAACCATCCAGCGACTCCTCGAGGCCGGCATTGCCCATCTCGCTTTCGGCCAGCTGCTCGCGCAGCAGGGCGATCTCCTCCTCCAGGTTGCCCAGCGAGAGGTTACCGCGCTCGTCCTCCAGGCGCGCCAGGCGCTGGTTGAGCTGGCCATCCTGATTCTCCAGCTGCTGGATGCGGGCGCGTTCCACCTGCGCGCTCTGCGAGGGTTCGGCGGCCTTTTGGTTGAACTCCTCCCAGGCCTGCTGCCAGGCGGCCATCGCCTCCTCGGCCTCGGCCAGGGCGGCGGCGGAGAGCTCGGTCAGCTCACGAGCCTCGGCCTCGCCCGGTTCCAGTTCGGCCAGGGAGGTGACCAGGTCCTCGATACGACGGCTGTCGCTGTCCTGGTGCACCTGGGCCTCGTTCCAGCTGCGCTCCACCTGCGCCAGGTCCTGCTGCAGCTGGTTCTTGCGCTCCTTGGCGTGCTGGATGGACTGCTCCAGGCGGGCGATGTCGGCGCCGAGGCCGTAGTACTCGCTCTGGATGTGATTAAAGCTTTCGGTGGCCTCGACATGGTCCTCGCGGAATCGCTCCACCTCTGCCTCGGCACTACGCTGGCGGGCGATCTGCGCCTCCAGGGCGGTCTCCTGCTCGCGGATCTCCCCCTCGCGCCCCTGCACCTGTCCGTCCAGGGCACGCCAGCGCAGCGCCTGAAGCTGGGCCTTGAGCAGACGCTCCTCGGCCTTCAGTTCCTTGAAGCGCTCGGCGGTCTTGGCCTGGCGCTGCAGATGCGCCAGCTGCTTGTCCAGCTCCTCGCGCAGGTCGTTGAGGCGGTCAAGGTTCTCGCGGGTGTGCTTGATGCGGTTCTCGGTCTCGCGGCGGCGTTCCTTGTACTTGGAGATGCCGGCGGCCTCCTCGAGGAACACACGCAGCTCCTCGGGCTTGGCCTCGATCAGGCGCGAGATGGTGCCCTGCTCGATGATGGCGTAGGAACGCGGCCCCAGACCGGTACCGAGGAAGATGTCGGTAATGTCACGGCGACGGCACTTGGTGCCGTTGAGGTAGTAGTTGGACTGGCCGTCGCGGCTCACCGAGCGCTTGATGGAGATTTCGTTGTACTTGGCGTACTCGCCGCTCAGGGTGCCATCGGAGTTGTCGAACACCAGCTCGATGGAGGCCTGTCCGACCGGCTTGCGGCTGGTGGAGCCGTTAAAGATGACGTCGGTCATCGAGTCGCCGCGCAGATTCTTGGCCGAGGACTCGCCCATGACCCAGCGTACCGCGTCGATCGTGTTGGACTTGCCGCAACCATTGGGGCCGATAATGCCGGTCAGATTGGTCGGAAAGGCGATGGTGGTCGGGTCCACAAAGGACTTGAAACCGGCCAGTTTAATCTTGCTTAGCCGCATATTTGTTTGTTTTCGTGCCTTTTAACGACAAAAGCCGACGCATTCCCGGCGCCGGCAGGTCTATTCGGAGGTCTTGCCGCGTCCCGCCTTCTATTTTCACGCGCGCCTGAGGCGCTTCGTCTGGGCGGGCTTTTCCGCTACAATTCCGGGCCATCAAAATTACCATGAAAGATGTCCCCATGCCTAGCCAGCCCAGTAAGGAACTTGAGACCTTCGACAACCCGATGCCGGAGCGCGACTACACCATCCGCATCGACGTGCCGGAGTTTACCTGCCTCTGCCCCAAGACCGGCCAGCCGGACTTCGCCACCATTCACATCGAGTATGTGCCGAGCCAGCAGTGTATCGAGCTCAAGGCGCTGAAGATGTACATGTGGTCCTACCGCGAAGAGGGGGCCTTCCACGAGAAGGTGACCAACACCATGCTGGATGATTTTGTGAAGGCGTGTAACCCCCGCTTCATGCGCGTCACCGGCAAGTTCAATGTCCGTGGCGGCATCTACACCACCGTGGTGGCCGAGCATCGCGCCGCCGACTGGAACCCGCCGCAGCCGGTCACCCTGCCCTGATTTGACCGCCCTCTACCTCGGCATCGACTTCGGCACATCCGGCTGCCGCGCCTGCGTCATTGACGCGAGCGGCACGCTGCTGGCCGAGGTGTCCGAAGCGCTGCCGCAGCCCGAGCGCCATGGTGAGGGGGTCGAGCAGGATGCACGGCTGTGGTGGACGGCCCTGCAACGGCTTTGCGTCGCCCTCCCCTCCGAGATTCGCTCCCGGCTCAAGGCCCTGGCCATCGACGGTACCTCCGGCACTGTACTGCTGGCCGACGAGACCGGCGCCCCCCTCGCCCCGGCGCTGATGTACAACGATGCCCGCGCCGCTGGCGACCCGCCCGGCCTGCGCCGTGTCCAATGGCTCTACCAGCGCCACCCGGATGCCCTCCGTGTGCACACGCAGGCCGACTGGCTAGGGTACCGCTTGAGCCACCAGCACCGTTGCGACAGCAATAACGCCCTCAAGCTGGGCTGGGATGCCGAGGCGGGCCGCTGGCCCGAGTGGCTTGCCGATGAATTGCCGCTGCCGCTGTTGCCCGAGGTGGTGGATGCCGGCGAGGTTCTAGGTGGGATTCGTAGCGAGGTGGCCGACGAGCTGGGGCTGCCGCAGGGTATGAGCCTCGTCGCCGGCACCACCGATTCCACCGCCGCGCTGATTGCCTCCGGCGCATCGGAACCGGGCGATGCGGTCACCTCACTGGGTTCTACCCTGGTACTCAAGGTGATCAGTGACAGCCCCATCACGGCAGTGGAGTACGGCATCTATAGCCAGCCCCTGGGCAAGCGTTGGCTGGTGGGCGGCGCATCCAACAGTGGTGGTGCGGTGCTGCGGCAGTTCTTCACTGATGCACAGATGGCAGAGATGAGCGCAGGACTGGCGCCCTGGCGGCGACAGTGTCTCGAGTACTACCCCCTGCCCTCCCCCGGCGAGCGCTTCCCTATCTGCGACCCGCACAAGCTCCCGCGGCTGCAGCCAAGGCCCAGCGATGATCGGCGCTTCTTCCAGGGATTGCTGGAGGGAATCGCCCGCATCGAGCAGCAGGGCTACACGCTGCTGGCCGAGCTGGGGGCCCCTTCTCCTCGTCGCCTCTTCAGCGTCGGCGGCGGTGCCCGTAACGCCGCCTGGACGAACTATCGACTGGGACTGCTCGGTTGCGAGGCTGGCTCGCCGCGTTATCATGAGGCAGCCTACGGGGCGGCACTGCTGGCCCGGCGCGGTATGAATGACAAGGAGTCCATCGTATGAGCAACAACCCTGTTAGCGGCGGCAGCTATCTGCTGCGCGGCCTGGGTCTGATCACCCAGCCCGGCGTACGCCGTTTCGTCGCCATTCCCCTGGCCATCAATATCCTGATCTTCGCCCTGCTCTTCTGGCTGGCGACCGGTTACTTCACCGAGTGGGTGGATTCGATCGCCCCGCAGTGGGAGTGGTTTGCCTGGCTCAGTGATCTGCTGTGGGTGGTCTTCGCCGGGATGCTGCTGGTGGTGCTCTTTTTCAGCTTCTCGCTATTGGCCAACATTATTGCTGCCCCCTTTAACGGCCTGCTGGCCGAGGCGGTGGAGCGCAAGCTTACGGGACGTGAGCCGCCGTCGGGTGACTGGGGAGAGCTATTGAAACAAGCGCCGGGGATGATCCTCGATGAGCTGGGTAAGCTGGGCTACTACCTGCTGTGGTTCCTGCTGCTGCTGATCCTCACCTTTATCCCGCCCATCAGTGCCGCGGCGCCGGTGATCTGGCCGCTGTTCAGTGCCTGGATGCTGGCCATTCAGTACTGCGACTACCCCCTGGGCAACCACGAACTGCGCGGTGGTGAACAACGGCGTATCCTGCGTGAGCAGCGCTGGCTGTCACTGGGCTTCGGTGGCGCCACCCTGCTGGCCACCCTGGTACCCATCCTCAACTTCCTGGTCATGCCTACCGCGGTGGCCGGCGCCACGGCGATGAGCGTCGAACGACTGCTGCGCGAGGGTGAATCACTCAGCGAATGATGACCAGCTGCGCCCGGGCGACCGTCAGCCACAGCAGCAGGCGCTTGCCCGGAACCAACTGTTCCCCCTCGCGCAGCAACTGCCGCCAGGCCTCATTCCACTCCTCCAGCGGTAGCTCGGGCTGCGGCCCGCTTTGCAGGGGGATGGTGCGCAGGCGCAGGCGCACACCCATGGGCGCTGCGCTGACGAGTGCCTTATAGTCACTGTCGTAGCGGGCTCGCAGCGAGGGGTTGCGATGCATCAGATGGGTCAGTATCGAGAGACTCTCGAAATCGGTGTGGTCAATCCGCCTCATCAGCTCCGACCAGAGCAGGTCGGCGACGAACAGGCGCTCCTCGGCCGTTTCGACAATGGCGGGTATAAGTTCGTGGATGACCTCATCGTCGTCCATGGTCTCCAGCAGTCGACGCAGGGCCCGGCTGTCTGCCTGCTCGATATACTCACGCAGCATCCTCTCGCGTAGCATTGCGCGCTGCTGTTCATCCAGCCATGCCTGTTCCAGCAAACGCTCCATCGCCAGCGTCCCGCCCTTGCGGCTAAGGATACGAAACACGGCATAGCGTCGCTCTTCCTGGGTCTCGGCCACCTCCAGCAGCCGCCCCATGGCGATCTCTCTGAAGGCCTCATCGTCAGCCACCAGCTGGGCCTCGGAGAGGCGAAAGAGCATGGCCTCGCGCAGTTTTTCATTGCCTGCCAGGTTGACCAGCGACTCGGCCTCCAGCCAGTTCCTTTCGTTCACGGCCTCACCAAAGAGGTGGTCGAGCACCGTACGGCGCTGTCGCTCATCCAGGGTATGCAGCTCGCCCTTCAGCTTCAGCCACAGGCGCTGCGAATCACCCTCCGCGCCCATGCGCCGGTACTCATCCAGCAGGTTCATGGTCATGATGGTGGGCTCGGCATCGTTACGGGCGATATTGGCCTCCAGCCAACGCCCCGCCTCGCGGGCCAGTGGCATATCTTCCATGCGTCGGGCGCGGCCCATCACATCCATTACCAGCATCAGCTTGAGGCTGCGTCCGTCGATGGAGAGGTCCTCCTGCAGCGTCATCCCCATCTGCATCGCCCTGCGGTAGAATTCGGAGGCCTCTGCTTCTCGGTCATCCTTGCGCAGTTGCTCCCCCTGCTGGTACTCCGCCAACAGGCTGATGATGGGGTCATCGAAATAGACCGTGATCGCCGGTAACACTTCGACGCCGCCCTGACTGATCGCCTCCTCCATCACCCCCGCGACGGCCTCCAGGCGGCTGAGGCGGTCATGGATACTGGTGCTCCAGCTTGCCGCCTCATTCCAGGCCGTAGGGTCTATTCGCATAAGGTTCGATACCAGCGCCTTCAGCCAGTGGTCACGCTCGGGGCTGTCCGGCAACGGGCGCAGGGCCTCGGCGATGCTGGCCATGCGGTGGTGGGCTCCCACCGGATCTTTCTCAGCCAGGCGACGGGCCTCATGCATGCGCAGGCCGAGATCGATAAAGGCCGGTGAGAGACCGCCCGCCCCGGCAGGACCCAGCGCCAGCGAGGCGGCATCCCTCTGCGGCCAGCGGCTACTCCAGGACTCCAGGGCCTCCAGGCGCTGTTTGGCCCGCCGTTGCGGTTCATCATCCCATTCGCGCGCATCCATAGCGGTGAGGAAGTCGCCCTGCGTCAGTGCACGCTCGGCCATACTCACGTCCTCTGCCTCGTCAAGCTCATCGTTCAGTCGCTGGGCTTCGAGCTGCTCACCGATTCGCTCAAGACCGTGGGCCAGGCGACGCAGCCAGGTGCTTAACTCCTCCCCCTCGAGCTGACGGCGCAGCTGGTATTCGGCACGGCTGAAAAAGGTTGCCAGCGCCTGAGGCTCAAGTGAGTCGATTCCTCGACGTCCAGTGAGACGCCGCAGCGCCATTTTCAGCAGCTCGGTGCGTGCCTCATCGTCGGATAGCTCCCAGCTGATATCGTCGAAAAGTTCCAGGTCGCCCGCCTCCAGGCACTGCTGGGCCAGCGATTGATACATGTGGTTGTGGGTCTCGGCATCGATCCCATCGACGCGCAGCAGCAAAAGGAAGGCCCGCTCCAGATCACCGGCCTCTGCCGCCTTGCTCGACAGCCCCCCGAGCAACAGGGTGCGCTCCTTGACGTATTCGGGCGGGACGATGGGCAACTGCGCACGCTCGCTATCGACCGCATCCAGCAGGCAGAGTGGGTCGGCGCTCTGCATGCATGGCGGCAGCGCCCATAGCTTGATGGGCAGTAGCAGGGCCAGGGTGAACAGGCTGAACCTTCTCATTTGCGAATCACCACCGACTCATGCAGGTAGCCGACCATGCCATCGTGCAATATCCGGTACCAACCTTTGTGCTGGCCCAGCATAAGTACCTCGGAGCCATCGGCGAGCCCCCGCAGGACTCTGCCCTTAGGGGCGGAACGCAGGCGCGCACCGTTGCTCGCCGTGACCCTTAAGGTGACGCGCTCATGACCGAGACAACCGTTGCCGTTGAAGTATTGGCGCAAATCCAGGCGCCCATCCTCGGTGAGGCCGTTGCTGGGAGGTGGGAGCAGGTGAAGTCCCGGGCGATAGTGAAAGCTGGCGACATGGTCAGCAGCTGCCTGGGGCAGGCAGCGGTAGCGCAGCAGTAGTTGTTCGATTAAGCGCTCGTAGCCGGCATGATCGCGATAGGGGCGCTGCTCACGAATGTCCCGGTTAGCGGAACGCTCCAGTAGCAGCTCCTGCTTGCGGGTCATCGCATCACTGAGGATGCCCAGCAGGCGCTGTTGCTCATCAGCGCTCAGCTCAGGCCCGCTGTTACCACAGCCCAACAGCATGGCCAGGGCCTGCAGTCGGCTGCTAGCGTCTCGCCAGGCGTTGCCGCTGGGTTTGCCCTCATAGACATCCATCCAGCTACCGGGAGTGCCGCAGGCAAGCGC
>JBFFRO010000019.1:0-13019 GCA_041572995.1 Thiohalomonadaceae bacterium | reverse complement strand
GGCCTGGGCGCTGTCCAGCTCGATACGCTCGTCGGCGTGCATCTCGACGATACGGCCGATGCGCTCGTTCTTGCCGGTGAAGGTGTTGAGCACGGTGTCACCCTTGGCGATCTTACCGGAGTAGATGCGGGTGAAGGTCAGGGCGCCGAAACGGTCGTCCATGATCTTGAAGGCCAGGGCGCGCAGCGGCTTGTCGGCATCGACGATGGCGAAGTTGCCGGTCTCGTTGCCTTCCTCGTCGGTCTCCGGCTGCGGCTTGACCTCGGTGGGGTTGGGCAGGAAGTCGACGACGGCGTCGAGCACCAGCTGGATACCCTTGTTCTTGAAGGCGGAACCACAGTAGGTGGGGAAGAAGTCGAGGTTGATGGTGCCCTTGCGGATGCAACGCTTCAGGTCCTCAACGGAGGGCTCTTCGCCTTCCAGGTAGGCTTCCATCAGGTCGTCGTCCTGCTCGACGGCGGTCTCGATCATCTTCTCGCGGTACTCGTTGGCCTTGTCGACCATGTCGGCGGGGATGTCGGTGACCTCGTAGTTTTCCGGCTGGCCGGACTCGTCCCAGATGTAGGCCTTCATGTCCATCAGGTTGACGACGCCCTTGAAGTCGTCCTCGATACCGATGGGCAGCACCATCACCAGCGGGTTGGCGGCCAGCACGTTCTCGACCTGGTCGACCACGCGGTAGAAGTCGGCGCCCATACGGTCGAGCTTGTTGACGAAGATGACACGGGCCACTTCGGATTCGTTGGCGTAGCGCCAGTTGGTCTCGGACTGGGGCTCAACGCCGCCAGAGCCACAGAACACACCGATACCGCCGTCGAGCACCTTCAGCGAGCGGTACACCTCGATGGTGAAGTCGACGTGCCCGGGGGTGTCGATGATGTTGAAGCGGTGGCCGTTCCAGTTACAGGAGGTGGCGGCGGACTGGATGGTGATACCACGCTCGGCCTCCTGCTCCATGAAGTCGGTGGTGGCGGCGCCGTCATGCACCTCGCCCAGCTTGTGGATCTTGCCGGTCAGCTTGAGGATACGCTCGGTGGTGGTGGTCTTGCCCGCGTCCACGTGGGCGAAGATGCCGATGTTACGGTAGAGAGAGAGATCAGCCATGGTTTTACTCTTCGTAAAGTTGCAAAAAATTTGTTGTCGCCGCGAACGTCACGGCGCGCGGTCCGACCGGCTCAAAGGTCATCGGCAGCGTGGTTCCGCACCGGAGCTTTGAAAAGCCGGGTATTTTAACCAAAAAATCTAATCATTTGGTGAAAAATTATCCTTTATAGGGTCGATTTCTATCCGCTGGGGGTGAATGGGTATCACCCGCTGTTATTGGGTCTGTTGTATCTACATGATATAAAAGCGTTTTGTTTTCTTTCTGCTGTTCCTGGGTATGGCCGAGCATTGCCGTGAGATACGCGAATAGCGCAAGATGGCCCTATGGAGAACGAGCCTAAGCAACGGAAAGAGGGGCTGGGGCGGCGGCTGGCGACCAGCCTGCTGCTGCTGGGCCTGCTGGCCCTGGCCCTGAGCGGGACGGTGGACAGCCGCGGTTTTGACTATACCGAGCGCAGCTTCAAGCGGGCGCTGGTCACCTTTGGCGTGGCCCGCGGCCTGAACGCGGTGATCTCGGTGGCCCAGGGCACCGAGGTGGGGATTCAGCCGGCCGGTGTGGGGATCAACTTTGCCCCCGGCGAGGTGCTGGACCCGGTCAACGACCTGGTCGAGCGCTTCTCCCTGGTGATGCTGGCCAGCGCCACCGCCCTGGGGCTGCAGCGGTTGGCGCTGGAGATCTTCGCCACCCCGGTTTTTAGTGTGCTGCTCGGCGGCCTGCTGCTGCCCACCCTGTGGCTGCTGTGGCGCCGTGGCCCCGGTGATCTCTGGCGTGCCCGCCTGCTGCGCCTGTCGCTGATCATCCTGCTGCTGCGCTTTGCCGTGCCGGTGATCGCCCTGGCCGGCGAGGGGCTCTACGAGGTCTATCTCGACCAGCGCTACAGCGAGTCCAGCGAGCGCATGGGAGAGGCGACCGAGGCCATTCGCGGGCTCAACCAGCAGGCCGAGAGCGATGCCGGCGATACCTCGCTGCTGGGACGCCTCGGCCTCTCCGAGCTGGATGTCGGCGCGCAGATCGAGCGCTATGAGAACGCCGCCTCCGACATCAGCGAGCAGGTGATCAACCTCATCGTGGTCTTCCTGGTGCAGACGGTGCTGCTGCCGCTGCTGCTGCTGTGGGCCGCCTACCGCCTGATCCGCCGCCTCTGGAATGCCCCCCTGCCTGTAACCTGAAAGAACCCACCCTCATGACAAACGGAAATTACCCGGCCCGCCTGGCGATTCTCTATGCCCTTTTCTGGTTGTGGATGGCCTGGGAACCACATAACCGCAGCGACTGGCTGCTGGAGAATGTGCTGGTGGCTCTCGCCGTCGCGGCCCTGGTTTACGGCCAGCGTGTGCTGCCCTTCTCGCGTCCCTCATACACGCTGATCTTCATCTTCCTGTGCATGCACACCCTGGGCTCCCACTACACCTACTCGCTGGTGCCCTACAACGACTGGACGGCGGCGCTGTTCGGCTCGCCGCTGAACGACTGGTTTGGCATGGAGCGCAACCACTACGACCGCCTGGTGCACTTCAGCTACGGCCTGCTACTGGTCTACCCGGCGCGTGAGTTGTTCCTGCGCATCGTCGGTGGTTCCGGTTTCTGGAGCGGTTTTGTGGCGCTGAACGTGGTGATGTCCACTTCCATGGTCTACGAGCTGATCGAGTGGGGGGCGGCGGAGCTGTTCGGCGGCGAGCTTGGCGCTGCCTTCCTCGGCAGCCAGGGGGACATTTGGGATGCGCAGAAGGATATGGCCCTGGCCAGCCTTGGCGCCCTCATCACCCTCGGCATTAGCGCGGTATCGAGGCGCCTGCGGCCGCTGGGGTAGAATGCGCCGCATGTCGCTCACGCTCCACTATCAGGACGAACAGATCGTCCTCGCCGAAAAGCCCAGCATGCTGCTGAGCGTGCCCGGCCGCGGCCCGGAGAAGCAGGACTCGGTGGTTAACCGACTGGCCGAGAGCTTTCCGGGCATTCGCGAGGTGCACCGGCTGGACTGGGAGACCTCCGGCCTGCTGCTGCTGGCGCGTACCGCTGAGGCCCACCGCGAGCTGAGCCGCCAGTTCCGCGAGCGCGAGGTGGCGAAACGTTACTGTGCGGTGGTCTACGGCGAGATGGAGCAGGAGGCGGGCGAGGTGAACCTGCCGCTGCGCTGCGACTGGCCCAATCGTCCGCGGCAGATGGTCGACCCGGATGAGGGTAAGCCTTCACTGACCCGCTGGCGCTTGCTGCAGAGGGGGGATGGCCGCAGTCGCGTCGAGTTGATCCCGGTCACCGGGCGCTCGCACCAGCTGCGGGTACACATGCTGGCGATCAATCACCCCATCCTCGGTGACCCGCTGTACGCCCCGCCCGAGGCCCTGGCGATGGCCGAGCGCCTGCTGCTGCACGCCGAGTATCTGGCCTTCAGCCACCCGGCGGACGGACGGGCGATGGCCTTTACCTCGCCGGCGCCGTTTTAAACCACAAGGAGGAGTCGTGAGCAAACAGGCAATGGATGGAATGAGCTGGGCCCTGCTGCTGATCTACTTCAGCGCCTGGGCAGCGGCACCGCTACTGTTCGGTCCCTATATCAGCCTGGCCTGGCTGCTGGTGGCCGGCGCCTACGCCCTGGGCCACTACATTGAAATGACCCGCAAGGGCCACTGCGCCCTCTCCGCCGATGCCACGGCCTTTCCGCTGGCACTGGTGGCGGCGCTGGTCACCGGCCCGGCGGTTGCCGATAGCGGCGAGGCGCTGTTGCACTGGGGCCAGGGTTTTCTCGTCGCCTTCGGCGCGGGTCACCTGCTCGCCTTTGCCGGTGTCTTCCTCTACAGCGCCCTCTTCGAGCGGCGCTAATCTGCTACCATCGCCGCAACTTCTCCACTTCGAGGTTCACCCATGAGCACGCCCCTGAACGATGACGAACTGGCCGAACTGGACGCCTTCCTGCTCTCTGAGTTTTGCGACGACGAGTCCCTGAGCGTGGACGAGGCCCACGGCCTGCTCTGCGCCGTGGTGGCCGGCCCCGGTGAGCACCCCTGGGCCGAGCTGGAGAGTCAGATATGGGGCGAGCCGAACTTCCCCGATGCCGCGGTGGAGGCGCGTTTGCGCGAGCTGCTCTCGCGCATGCATGCGGAGATCGCCGACACCCTCGCCAGCGGGCGTAACCTGGAGCCGCTGGCGGTCGAGGTGGAGGATGATGCCGGCGAGACCGAGGGGGTGGCCTACGAGGGCTGGTGCTACGGCTTCATCCTTGGCGCCTCGCTCGACCAGTCGGCCTGGGATGAACTGCCCAAGCCCCAGCTCGAACTGTTTAGCCCCATCGCAAAGCTGGCCTTGCTCAACGACGAGGAGAGCGACGAGATGGAGGACGATGAGTACGAGCAGTGGGTAGAGTTGCTGCCGGGGGCGGTGTCGGGGTTATACGGGTATTTTCACGGTTAAATAAAAAAAGGGGGCCTTCAAGGCCCCCTTTTTCTTAGCGGCGATTAACGTCGTCACTCATCTTCGGCAATCTTGAACGCCGCCGTTCCCTCGGTCGGCGCCTCCTCTTCCTGCTCCTCCTCGACCATCTCCAGGCTGAGGCTGCCGCCCTTCTCGTCCTCCTCCGCATCCTCGCCACGCTCCTCGGAGAGGGTCATGCGCAGGCGCAGGTTGTTGGGCGAGTCGGCGTTCTTCAGCGCCTCCTCCAGGCTGATGTGGCCGGCCTTGTAGAGCTTGAACAGGGCGCCGTCGAAGGTCTGCATGCCGGAGGCCTCGGACTTTTCCATCACCTCCTTGATCATGTGCACATCGCCGCGCTTGATCAGCTCCTGCACGGTGGAGGAACCGAGCAGCACCTCGATGGCGGCCTTGCGCTTGCCGTCGATGGTGGGCACCAGGCGCTGGGAGACGAAGGCGCGCAGGTTGCCGCTGAGGTCCTGCAGTAGCTGCGGGCGACGCTCCTCGGGGAAGAAGTTGATGATGCGGTCCAGCGCCTGGTTGGCGTTGTTGGCGTGCAGGGTGGAGATGGCCAGGTGGCCGGTCTCGGCGAAGGCCAGGGCGTGCTCCATGGTCTCGCGGTCGCGGATCTCGCCGATGAGGATGACATCCGGGGCCTGGCGCAGGGTGTTCTTCAGCGCGTCCTCGAAGGTCAGGGTATCGACCCCCACCTCGCGCTGGTTGACGATGCAGCGCTTGTGCGGGTGGATGAACTCGATCGGGTCCTCGATGGTGATGATGTGACCGCCCGCCGGGGCGGTGGTATTGCGGTGGTCGATCAGCGCCGCTAGCGAGGTGGACTTGCCCGAGCCGGTGCCGCCGACGAAGAGGATCAGCCCGCGCTTGGCCATGATCACCTCGGTGAGGATGGGCGGCAGGTCCAGGTCCTTGATGTTGGGGATCTCGGTCTTGATGTTGCGCACCACCATCGACACTTCGTTGCGCTGCTTGAAGATGTTGACGCGGAAGCGGCCGACGCCGGGCTCGGAGATGGCCATGTTCATCTCTAGGGCGTGTTCGAACTCCTTGCGCTGGTCCTCGCTGAGGATCGCGTGGGCCATCTCGGCGATGTCGCCGGGCTGCAGGGGAACCTTATCCAGGGGTTTAAGCGAGCCGTGAAACTTGGCGCAGGGCGGGGCGCCGGTACTCAGGTAGAGGTCGGAGCCGTCTTTGGCGGCGAGGATCTTGAGATAGTCCTTAAATTCCATGTCGGTTCATGGCCCGGGTGCGAATGGACCGACATTATAAACATGAAGATGGCGGGCGGTGGCGTGCACCGCCCACACTTTTTCTACATCCCCACGCGGGCCTTGATGGCGTCCACCACGGTCTCGCTGGAGGTGGCGTTGACGTTGAGCAGCAGCCCCTCGCCATCGTAGAAGCCCACCAGCGGCGCGGTCTGCTCATTGAAGGTGTCGAGACGTTTGGAGATGGCCTCCTCGGTCTCGTCATCGCGCTGGATGGTGGGGCTGCCGCACTTGTCGCAAACCCCCTCGACCTTGGTCGGCTTGGACTTGATGTTGTAGATCTCCTGGCAGGCGGAGTTGGAGCAGGTGCGGCGGGTGGTGAGACGGTCGAGGATCACCTCGCGCGGCACATCCAGATTGACCGCCGCGTCCAGCTCGATGTTGAGCTTGGAGAGCATACCCTTGAGCGCCTCGGCCTGGGGGATGGTGCGGGGAAAGCCATCGAGCAGGAAGCCGGCCTTGCAGTCGTCCTCCAGCAGGCGCTCGCCCATGATGTCGAGGATCAGATCGTCGGGCACCAGGTCACCGGCGTCCATGTAGCCCTTGGCCTTTTTGCCCAGCTCGGTACCCTCCTTGACGGCGCCACGCAGGATGTCGCCGGTGGAGATCTGTACCGAGCCGTCCAGTGCGGTCAGCATCTTGGCCACGGTGCCCTTACCGGCGCCGGGGGCGCCCAACAGAATCAGTCTCATCCCTTCATCTCCTATGTTCTGGTTTTGTTTATGAGGTTATAAATTCTTTTATTATCAAATAGTTATTATTATTCGTTGGCTATATTACCGGTTTTTTTGCGTTTGTCGAATGGGGCGGGAAAGGGCGCAGCGACGGGGGCGGGGGAACGGGGCTGTGGTATCCTCTGTGCGCTTATTTACCGCCGCTCCAACCTGTACGGCGGTTCGTTCAGGAGCCCACCCTCATGTCCTTCTCATCCCTGGGCCTCGCGCCGGAACTGCTGCGCGCCATCGAGCGTCAGGGCTATAAACAGCCGACGCCGATCCAGCGCAAGGCGATCCCGCTGGTGTTGCAGGGCCACGACCTGATGGCCAGCGCCCAGACCGGTACCGGCAAGACCGCCGCCTTCACCCTGCCGATGCTGCAAAAACTGGCCGGTGGCGAGAGCGCAGTCCATGGCCGGCCGCGGGCGCTGGTGCTCACCCCGACCCGCGAGCTGGCGCAGCAGGTGGCCGACAGCGCGCGCACCTATGGCCGCAACCTCTCGCTACGCACCGCGGTGCTCTTCGGCGGGGTGGGGCTGGAGCGCCAGCTGGAGCAGCTCTCACGCGGGGTGGACATCATCGTCGCCACCCCGGGGCGCCTCATCGATCACATCCGCCGCCGCAGCGTGGACCTCTCGGAGGTGGAGCTGCTGGTGCTGGATGAGGCGGACCGCATGCTCGACATGGGCTTCATCCATGACATCGGATTTATCATCGACTGCCTGCCCGAGCAGCGGCAGGGGCTGCTCTTCTCCGCCACCTTCTCACCCACCATTCGCAAGCTGGCCGGGGAGTACCTGCACAAGCCGCGTTCCATTGAGGTGGAACGGCGCAACAGCACCGGCGGGGCGATCAAGCAGCGGATCTTCGTGGTCGACAAGGAGCGCAAGCGGGCGTTGCTCTCGCGCCTGATCCGCGACGGCAACTGGCAGCAGGTGCTGGTCTTCACCCGCACCCGCCACGGTGCCGAGCGGCTCACCGGTCAGCTGCAGGATGACGGCATTCGCGCCAGCGCCATTCACGGCGACAAGGCCCAGGGGCAGCGCATGCGCGCCCTGGCCGAGTTCAAGGAGGGCAAGGTCCAGGTGCTGGTGGCCACCGATGTGGCCGCCCGCGGCCTGGATATCGAGGCCCTGCCGCACGTGGTCAACTTCGACCTGCCCGGCCAGCCCGAGGACTACGTCCACCGCATCGGTCGTACCGGCCGCGGCGGGCGCAGCGGTGAGGCCATCTCCCTCTACTGTGCCGAGGAGAAGCCGCAGCTGCTGGCGATACAGGAGCTGATTGGCACCACCCTGCCCACCACCACCCTGGAGGGCTTCGAGCCCACCCCGGCCAAGGCGCGGAAAAAGCCCGCCAAGGCGGCGGTGAAGGGCACGAAAAAGAATGCCGGCAAGGGGGGCAAGAAAGGCACTAAAAAACCCGGCGGCAAGGGGGCGAAAAAGGGTGCTGCCAGGGCCGGCGGCAAGGGCGCTGCACCGCGTTCCGGTAAGCGTCCGGCCCCGCGCCTGGGCGGCGGTCGCGGAGGGCGTGGATGAACCAGCCCGCCTCGGCGCAGGAGTTGCTGCGCAGCGTCTTCGGCTACGAGGCCTTCCGCGGCCACCAGGCGGCGGTGATTGAGCAGCTGTTGGGCGGCGGCGATGCCCTGGTGCTGATGCCCACCGGCGGTGGCAAGTCGCTCTGCTACCAGCTCCCCTCGCTGTTGCGCGAGGGCGTCGGCGTGGTCGTCTCGCCGCTGATCGCCCTGATGCAGGACCAGGTGGAGGCGCTGCGCCAGAACGGCGTGCGCGCCGCCTACCTCAACTCCACCCTGTCGCCGGATGAGGCGCGGGCGGTGGAGGAGGCGCTGCTCGCCGGCGAACTGGACCTGCTCTACATCGCCCCCGAACGTCTGATGACCCCGCGCGCCCTGGCACTGCTGGAGCGTGCGCCCATCGCCCTGTTCGCCATCGACGAGGCCCACTGCGTCTCCCAGTGGGGCCACGACTTCCGTCCCGAGTACATCCAGCTCTCGGTGCTGCACGAGCGCTTTCCGCACATCCCGCGCATCGCCCTCACCGCCACCGCCGACGAGCCGACCCGGCGCGAGATCATCGAGCGTCTGGCGCTGCAGCAGGCGGCGCAGTATATCAGCGGCTTCGACCGTCCCAACATCCGCTACCGGGTCGCCGAGTCCGGCGGCAACGCCCGCGAGCAGTTGCTGCGTTTTATTCGTGACGAGCACGAGGGCGAGGCGGGTATCGTCTACTGCCTCTCGCGCAAGCGGGTGGAGGAGACCGCCGCCTGGCTGGAGAAAAAGGGGCTCACCGCGCTGCCCTATCATGCCGGCCTGCCCGCCGCCGAGCGTGCGCAAAACCAGCAGCGCTTCCTGCGCGAGGAGGGGGTGATCATCGACGCCACCATCGCCTACGGCAAGGGCAGCGACAAGCCGGACGTGCGCTTCGTCGCCCACCTCAACATGCCCAAGTCGCTGGAGGCCTACTATCAGGAGACCGGCCGCGCCGGCCGCGATGGCCTGCCCAGCAACGCCTGGATGCTCTACGGCCTGAACGATGTGATCACCCTGCGGCAGATGCAGGAGGGTTCCGAGGCCCCGGAGGAGATCAAGCGCATCGAGCGCCACAAGCTCGATGCCATGCTCGGCTTCTGCGAGCTCACCTCCTGCCGCCGCCAGGCGCTGCTGCGCTACTTCGGCGATAGCCAGCCCGAGCCCTGCGGCAACTGCGACACCTGCCTGGAGCCGCCGGAAACCTGGGAGGCCACCGTGGCCGCGCAAAAGGCGCTCTCCTGTGTGCACCGCACCGGTCAGCGCTTCGGCGTGAACTACCTGGTCGATGTGCTGCTCGGCGCCGATAGCGATCGCATCCGCCAGTTCGGCCATGACCAGGTCTCCACCTACGGCATCGGCAGCGAGCTGAACAAGAACGAGTGGAAGAACCTCTACCGCCAGCTGATCTCCCACGGCCTGCTTAGCGTCGACCTGGAGGGTTACGGCGGCCTGCGTCTGACCGAGGCGGCGCGACCGCTGCTGCGCGGCAAGCAGCCGCTGCACCTGCGCAAGCTGACGAAGAAGGCGACGCGCAAAAAGGCCGGTGCCTCGCGGCGCTATGGCGATGCCGCCGAGAACGCCCTGTGGAACGGACTGCGCGAGACCCGCCAGCGTCTGGCCGAGGAGCAGGCCATTCCCGCCTACATGATCTTCCACGACGCCACCCTGATGGAGATGGTGGAGATGCGCCCCGATACCCTGGAGCGCCTCGGCCGTATCTCCGGCATCGGCAAGCGCAAGCTGGAGGCCTACGGCGAGGCCTTCCTCGAGGTGCTCAATGCCCACCCCATCGGCAGCGAGGCCGACGAGGTCACCGACACCGTGGAGGAGAGCCTAAATCTCTTCCGTCTGGGCATGGACGCGGACACCATCGCCGCCCAGCGCGGCATCAAGCCCGAGACCGTCTATGCCCACCTCGCCACCGCCATCGCCAATGGCGAACTGCCACTAAACGATGTGGTGCCGCTCGACGGCGCGGAGTTGGAGCGTGTGCGCCTCGCCTTCGAGAGTTGCGCCGAGGAGGGCGGTCGCATCAAGCCGGTGTACGAGGCCCTGGAGGGGCAGTACGACTACAGCAGCCTGCGATGCATCAAGGCGGCCCTCTCCCAGGGCTGATCCGGCCTTAATACTCCTGTTTCCCATCCCTGCTATCTTTACTGGGCAGTCAGCCCAATATGAGACGAAGGAGTGGAGCATGGAGATCACCCTGCAGCAGGTACCCGGTATCGGACCCAAGAGCGCCGAGGCGCTGGCCAAGGCCGGCGTCAGGAGCGCCGAGTCGCTGGTCACCCTCGGCGTCGACGGGCTGGCCGCTCTGCCCGGCTTTGGCCCCGCCAGCGCCGCGCGCATCATCCGCGCCGCCAAGGCCCTGCTCCCCAACAAGCCCGCCGCCGCCAAGGCCGTGAAGGCCAGCAAACCCAAGAAGGCGAAAAAGGCCGAAAAGCCGACGAAGAAGGCCAAGGCCGACAAGAAGGATAAAAAGACCAAGAAGAAAAAGGACGAGAAGAAGTCCAAGGGCAAGATCGATAAGAAGCCGAAGAAGAAAGAGAAGAAGGGCAAGGGTAAGAAGAAGTCGAAAAAAAAGTGAACCTCATTACATCCACACGATCGCGTGGATGTGAAGGGTTTTGAATTACCTCGGCTTGAACTAGGCGACGATGGTCATGTTAATGAGTCTTCTGAGTGACCAAAGGTGACGTTAATCCGGTACTCTCAGGATATCCACAACTATCTCCTAAGCGGACACCTACGATGAAGACGGACCTCATGATGACAGCTTGTGACAGATTACAGGCCGGGGTTACTTGATAGAGTGCGTATATCAATACGGCAATCTCAGTTTTCCTTGGAAGACATTGCAGTCATTGCAGATTGATCAAATCCTTTGACGATCAACCAAGCGGCGAAAACCATTTCCTGAAGGAATATCGGACCGTCCAGCATTGCTACTGTGCTGGATGAAAGATCAAGACCAAGTAACAGCATCACTCTTGCAGCAAGGATAGAACCTGCAGCGATCAATCCCGAGATAGAAATCCAACGAGGAACAAGTTTAGTTCGGTAAAGTGAATGGTTAAGAATCAAGGCGCCTATACTAAATGAAATAAACGCCAGTGGAACTCTATCCCAATCGTGACCAGCCAGCAATATACTTCCAATGTATTGAAAATTTACGGCTCCAGATGGGGTGCCAGCAGCAGTAAATTCTTGGCTAACAATAACAAGTGTAAGCAAATGCATAGTCGCTATAACGAATAATACTGATTCAATCGACCTGGCTACAACATAACCAATCGCCAATCGCTCGCTATATAACTTCAATATTGGATAGAGCAATACTGCAATACAGACAACTGATATGTGATTGACGAGTTCAAGAATTATCCCAATAGAAACCCTGCTTTGTTCTAACGAGATCTGCACTAAAAAATCTGAAGAATTGAGTGCCGGTTGGAGGATTATGACAGAAATTGAGAATGGGACTGTTGCCATTATGAATAAGATGCCAACAAGTCGGGCAACATTTTGGTGTGTCATCATGAAAATTCTTCCTATGCTGTCATCATCACAACTGGTCAATAAGCGCACATCATGTCTGTTACCAGCCTAACAACGGGTATGGTGTTCATATAAACGAGTAAGTGGGGCCGGAGTAAGTGCGGCCGTAAGAAATTAAGCCCACGACACAGAGCGTCTTAGAATGCATCGCGACGAGTAGTAATTCAAAGAAACGGGTTCTCCCGCCGCTCCTCACCAATTGTCGTCTCCGCCCCGTGCCCGGGGATCACCTTCACCTCATCACCCAGCACCAGCAGCTTGTCGTTAATGGAGGCGATGAGCTGGTGGTGGTCGCCGCCGGGGAAGTCGCTGCGGCCGATGGAGCCCTTGAATAGCACGTCGCCGTCAAAGAGCAGGCCGGCGGCGCGGTTGTAGAAGACCACATGCCCCGGGGTGTGGCCGGGGCAGTGCAGCACCTCCAGCCGTTCCTCGCCCAGTTCGATCACCTCGCCCTCTTCCAGCCAGCGCTCCGGCTGCATCACCTCGGCCGGCGGGAAACCGAACATCTCGGCCTGCTGCGGCAGCATCTCCAGCCAGTAGGCGTCGGCCTGGTGCGGGCCGATAACGGGAATAGCGTAGCGTGCAGCCAGCTCGGCGGCCCCGCCGACGTGATCGATGTGGCCGTGGGTGAGCAGCACCATGGTCGGTTTCAGCCCCGCCTCATCGGCGATGGCCGCCAGCTTTTCTGCCTCGCCGCCGGGGTCGATAAAGGCGGCAGCCAGCGTGCGCTCGCAATGGATGATGGAGCAGTTCTGTTGGTAGGATGTGACCGGGACGATGTGCAGTTTCATGGACGACTCGTGGATTCGTTTTCGGCCATTCTCGCTGATCGGGACCGATTGAACAAAGGTGGAGGAGAGAGGGTGAAGATAAGGGCGTTCATGCTACTGGCGGTGCTGCTGGCCGGCCCGGCGCAGGCGGCCACGACCCCGGATGAGGGGCGTTATACCCTGACGGTGGCCAGCGGCATTATCTCGCCGCCGAGCTTCGACTTCGACTGGGGCTACGGCGAGCTGGTGGCCGTGGGCTACATGCCGGTACCGGGGGCGGGGCTGGAGCTGGAGCTGATGCGCATGCACGAGCCGTCGAACAGCGACGTGGGCTTTAACCTGGACCTGGATGTCCTGCCCGGTGCCGGGCCCAGCGCCTTCGAGGCGCAAACCGCGACCCTGTCGCTGTTTCTCAGCGGTGGTATTACCCCGCGCACCTTCTATCGTTTTCGTCTCGGTGTTAGCGGTGGCGACTACCGCATGACGCGACCGGCGCAGGTGGAGGAGAACCGTATCTGGGGGCTGAGCTTCGGTGCCGGGATGGGCTACATGCTTAATGAGCAGCTCTATGTGGTGATGGACGGCAACCGCCAGAGCCACCTGGTGGAGAGCGGTACCCTGGGGCTGATG
>JBFFRO010000018.1:0-13696 GCA_041572995.1 Thiohalomonadaceae bacterium | reverse complement strand
GTGCAGGCCGGAGTAGGTGTTGGCGGCGGTGGCGCAGTGGTGAAGGGCGTAGTGCCAGGGCTCGGGCAGGCCGTGCTCCAGTAGGTAGAAATCCAGCTGCCGCTCCAGCTCCTCGCGGCACTCCAGGTCGTCGATGGCGGGCAGCAGTTCGACGGTGAAGAGGCCGTCGTCCGGCGGCGAGAGGCGGGCGATGGACTGGAGGTCGCTTACGCTGACCTCGGAAAGATCACCATAGCTGATGAGGATGTGTTCGGCGTGATCATCAACTCGGCCGAACGTCCAGTTCCATGTGCTGGGTTGTTCTTTTTCTCTGTGACCTAAATTAAAGAATCGTTGTTTGAGTTTGTTGAACAACATCATTCAGGTTAAAGATCTGTGACTTTAATCGTTTGTTCACTATAGCGTTTAACTAACTGAATCACCTGTTGTAGATGTGTAACCAAGTCTTCAGCTGTTGGTATAGCTATAGCAGTATCTTTTTGCGGATAACGGTAGATAAATGGAAAGTCATGACCGAGCGATAAAACTTTAACCCAGTAGGGTATTTCGTGACTTATTGGCAAGCCGTTGTCTACTGCCGTGACCCATGCCTTTGTTAAATCATGCCCCAGTTCGTTTCGAAGTCGTTTCTCACTCCATTCTTGTGTTAACAAGAATGCTTTTAGTGCAATTTCTAATGAGTGAGAGGCAAGGAGACCTATTGCATTAACAGAAGAATTATTGGCGCTATTAAATAAGGTTTCCATGGAGTCGCAATAATCTTGCGCTCCTTCAAGCAATTCTGCTGCAGTTGATTCTCGCTTTTGAATAGCCATTATTGATCCGTGCCTAATAGCTAACTAGTTTGGATTTAAGCGTAATACATCCTTGTAAACAGCTTATCTCCTTCCTCTTACTTCACCCGCATCCCCGGTTCGGCCCCGTCATCGGGGTTGAGGATAAAGAGGTCCTTGCCGCCGGGTCCGGCGGCCAGCACCATCCCCTCGGACATGCCGAAGCGCATCTTACGCGGAGCCAGGTTGGCGACCATGACGGTGAGTCGACCCTCGAGGTCTTCCGGTGCGTAGGCGGACTTGATACCGGCGAAGACGTTGCGGGTCTCGCCGCCGATATCCAGGGTGAGCTGCAGCAGTTTGTCGGCGCCCTCGACGTGCTCGGCCTTGACGATCTTGGCGATGCGCAGGTCGAGCTTGGCGAAGTCGTCGAACTGAATGGTGTCGGCGATGGGGTCCTTGGCCAGCGGGCCCTCGGGCTTTTTCTCTTCCACCTTCGGCGCGGTGGCCTGGGTCTTTTCCAGGTGCTGCTTGGAGGCCTCGATCATGGCCTCGAGCTTGTCCTTCTCGATGCGCTGCATCAGCGGCTTGAACTTGTCGATGTGGTGGCTGGTGAGCGGCACCTCCATCGAACTCCAGTTGAGGCGCACCTTGAGGAAGCCCTCGACCTTTTCGGCCATCACCGGCAGCACCGGCTTGAGATAGGTCATCAGCACGCGGAACATGTTCAGGCCCATGGAGCAGACGGCGTGCAGCTCGGCCTCCTTACCCTCTTCCTTGGCGATCACCCACGGCTTCTTGTCGTCGATGTACTGGTTGGCCTTGTCGGCCAGGGCCATCACCGCGCGCATGGCGTGGCCGAACTGGCGCTTCTCGTAGTACTCGGCAATCTGCTGGTTAGCCGCGACGAATTCGGCCAGCAGCAGCTCGTCGTCGGCCAGCGAGGCGGAGAGGTAGCCGTCGAAGCGCTTGTTGATGAAGCCGGCACAGCGGCTGGCGATGTTGACCACCTTGCCCACCAGGTCGGAGTTGACGCGGGCCTGGAAGTCCTCGAGGTTGAGGTCGATGTCGTCGATACCGTCGCCGAGCTTGGCGGCGAAGTAGTAGCGCAGGTACTCGGGGTCGCCGATCTGCTCGAGGTAGGTGCGGGCCATGATGAAGGTGCCGCGCGACTTGGACATCTTGGTGCCGTTGACGGTAAGGAAACCGTGGCACCACACCGCGCTGGGGGTACGCATGCCGGCGCCCTTGAGCATGGCCGGCCAGAACAGGGTGTGGAAGTAGGCGATGTCCTTGCCGATGAAGTGGTAGAGCTCGGTGTCGCTCTTGGTACCCCACCAGTCATCGAAGTTGAGGTCTTCGCGCTGGTCGCAGAGGTTCTTGAAGCTGGCCATGTAGCCGATGGGGGCATCGAGCCAGACGTAGAAGTACTTGCCGGGGGCATCCGGGATCTCGAAGCCGAAGTAGGGCTTGTCGCGGGAGATGTCCCAGTCCTGCAGGCCGGAGTCGAACCACTCCTTGAGCTTGTGGGCGATACCCTCCTGGATGTGACCCTGGCTGAGCCAGAACTCCAGCATGCCCTCGAAGTCGGCGAGCTTGAAGAAGTAGTGCTCGGACTCGCGCTCCACCGGGGTGGCACCGGAGACCACCGAGACAGCGTTCTTCAGGTCGGTGGGGGAGTAGGTGGCGCCGCAGGCCTCGCAGGAGTCGCCGTACTGGTCGGCCGCGCCGCACTTGGGGCACTCGCCCTTGATGAAGCGGTCCGGCAGGAACATCTCCTTCTCCGGGTCGTAGGCCTGGGTGATGGTGCGCTGGGCGATGTGCCCGCCATCGCGCAGGCGCTTGTAGACCATGCTCGCCAGCTCGCGGTTCTCATCCGAGTGGGTGGAGTGGTAGTTGTCGAAGCCGATGTGGAAATCGGCGAAGTCCGCCTGGTGCTCGGCGCCGATGCGGGCGACCAGCTCCTCAGGCTCGATGCCCTCGCCCTGGGCGCGCAGCATGATCGGGGTGCCGTGGGCGTCGTCGGCGCAGACGTAGACACACTGGTGGCCACGCAGCTTCTGGAAGCGCACCCAGATGTCGGTCTGGATGTACTCCACCAGGTGGCCGAGGTGGATCGGCCCGTTGGCGTAGGGGAGGGCGCTGGTAACCAGAATTTTGCGTTTATCGGGCATCGTCGGGGACTTTCGCTGTGCGTGGTTCCGGCCGGGGCCGGGGGGCTTGAAAACAGCCATATAAGGTACCAAGTATGGCCTATCGCCGCCAGATGGGGCGGCTTATCGAACGGCCCGATGGTTTGTCAGGTCGCGCCGGGTCTGCAATAATCCCCGAACTCATTTGTCGGATATTGCCTCGGCCCGCCGGTCGATCCGCTGGCAAGTATCAGTTTATCAGGAGAAAGTGATGGCTAATGTGACCCCGGAGCAGGTGGAAGAGGCCCTCAAGGGCTACACCGATCCCTACCTGGAGAGCGACCTGGTCGCCGCCAGCTGCATCAAGGACATCAAGGTCGATGGTGACAAGGTGGCCTTCCGTGTCGAGCTGGGCTTCCCCGCCAAGGGCTACGAGGCCGAGCTGAAGGCCGCCCTCGAGGAGAAGGTCAAGGCTGCCGGTGCTGCCAGCGTCGAGATCGAGGTGGAGAGCCGCATCGTTGCCCACTCCGCGCAGAAGGGCGTGCAGCACGTCAAGGGCGTGAAGAACATCATCGCCGTGGCTTCCGGCAAGGGTGGTGTGGGCAAGTCCACCACCTCCGTGAACCTGGCCCTGGCGCTGGCCGCCGAGGGCGCCACCGTGGGTATTCTCGACGCCGATATCTACGGCCCCTCGCAGCCGCGCATGCTCGGCCTGACCGACAAGAAGCCGGATTCCGAGGATGGCCAGAAGATCGAGCCGATCGTCAATTACGACATCCAGTCCATGTCCATTGGCTACCTCATCGACGAGGACACCCCGATGATCTGGCGTGGCCCCATGGTCACCCAGGCCCTGGAGCAGCTGCTCAACGACACCAACTGGCGTGAGGTGGACTACCTGGTCATCGACCTGCCGCCGGGTACCGGCGACACCCAGCTGACCCTGGCGCAGAAGGTGCCGGTCTCCGGCGCGCTGATCGTCACCACCCCCCAGGACATCGCCCTGCTGGATGCCCGCAAGGCCTACAAGATGTTCGAGAAGGTGGAGGTGCCGGTGCTCGGCGTGGTGGAGAACATGTCCATTCACATCTGCTCCAAGTGCGGCCACGAGGAGCGCATCTTCGGCGAGGGCGGCGGCCAGAAGATGGCCGACGACTACAACGTCGACCTGCTCGGCTCCCTGCCGCTGGATATCCGCATCCGCGAGGAGGCCGACAACGGCAAGCCCACCGTGGCCGCCGAGCCTGATGGCCGTATTGCCGATATCTACCGCGATATCGCGCGCAAGACCACCGCGCGCCTCTCCAAGCAGGGCAAGGACTACAGCTCCAAGTTCCCCAAGATCGTTATCGCCAACGACTAAGCGGGGAGGGCCGGGGCATGACGCCCCGGCACCACACCTATATAATGGCGGCTCTCCTGACGGAGGGCCGCCATTTTTTTGGCCGACCAATAACCGATAATCGAATGGAAAGCAGATGAGCATTAAGTCCGATAAGTGGATCCGCCGCATGTCCGAACAGCCGCAGGGGATGATCGAGCCCTTCGAGCCGGGTCAGGTGCGTGAGATGGGCGGCGAGCGGATCGTCTCCTACGGTACCTCCAGCTACGGCTACGACGTGCGCTGCTCGGATGAGTTCAAGATCTTCACCAACATCAACTCGGCGGTGGTGGATCCGAAAAACTTCGATGAGAACAGCTTCGTCGATGTGAAGTCGGACGTCTGCATCATTCCTCCCAACTCCTTCGCCCTGGCCCGCACCGTGGAGTATTTCCGCATTCCGCGCAACGTGCTCACCGTCTGCCTCGGCAAGTCCACCTATGCCCGCTGCGGCATTATCGTCAACGTCACCCCGCTGGAGCCGGAGTGGGAGGGGCATGTGACCCTGGAGTTCTCCAACACCACCCCGCTGCCGGCGAAGATCTACGCCAACGAGGGCGTGGCGCAGATGCTCTTCTTCGAGTCCGACGAGGTCTGCGAGACCTCCTACGGTGACCGCGGCGGCAAGTACCAGGGGCAGACCGGCGTCACTCTGCCCAAGACCTGACCCTGCGCCCTGATGGCTCGCGAGAAGTCCATGTTTCACGACGAGCCCGAGGGGCCGAGTCGCCTGCGCCTGGGGCTGAGCTTCCTGCTCATCGCTCTGGCGTTGTTCGCCTTGGCCCGCCTGGCCCTCTACCTGAGCTACCCCGAGGCCTTCGACAGCCTGCAGGCAGGCGCCGTGCTCGGCGCCTTTGCCAACGGCCTGCGTTTCGACGGCGCGGTACTGGGGCGTGTTTTGGCCATCCCTCTGTTGTTGCTGTGGCTGCCGGGCCGCTGGTTTGACCGTCGTGGCTGGACGTTGCTGTGGGGCTGGTCCCTCTACCTGCTGACCCTGGGGCTGGTGCTGCTGCTGGCCGGGGATATTGTCTACTTCGAGCACGTGCAGCGGCACGTCTCCTACGAGCTGATCCTGCTTAAGAACGACCTCGGCTTCCTCGTCGACTTCGGCCTCAAGACCCACCTGGGCTCGCTGCTGGGCTTTGCCCTTTTCGCTGTCGCCCTGGGCTGGCTGTGGGCGCGACTGCTGCGTCGCAAGCCGGCTCACAGTCGCTGGTCCCTGCCCAAGTTCGTGGTGCTGTTCCTGGCGCTGGCGGTGGTCGCCCGCGGCGGGGTGAGCGGCAAGGTGATCGAGATTATCGATGCCTACGGCGGTGGCGATGCCGCCTATGGCCACCTCAGCCTCAACGGCGCCTTCACCACCATCGTCTTCGCCCTCAACATGGAGGAGGTGGACCACCACTTCACCAGCGAGCAGCAGGCGGTGGCGACCCTGGGCGAGCGGCGCGAGGTGGTGGATGCGCGCTACCCCATGCTGCAGCGCTATACGGGGCAGGGGGAGAACGGTGATGGTCACCGCCGCAACCTGGTCTTCGTGCTGCTGGAGAGCTGGAACTTCGATTACGTCGATAGCTTCGGGGGCGGTGACTACGGGGCGACCCCCTACTTCGATGCGATGGCCGCCGAGGGCATGAAGTTCAGCCGCTTCTACGCCGCCGGCCAGCGCAGCATCGAGGGGATCCAGGCGACCCTCACCGGCATCCCGGCGCTTAAGGGGTTGCCGCGCATCGATGCCGGCATCGGCGTCTCCAACATCTCCCGCCTGGGCGTCATCCTGCGTGAGCATGGCTACTCCACCCTCTTCGTGCAGTCCTCGGCCCGCGACTCCTTCAAAATCGCCGGCATCGCCGAGGCCACTGGCTTCGAGCAGTTCTATGGCATGGAGGATATCCCGCTGCTGCTGGACTACCCGAACCCGGACGGGGCCATCTTCGGCTGGGACTACGACACCCTGCAGTATATGAAGGCGCGTATCGACGAGATGCAGCCGCCCTTTATTGCCTACGCCTTCACCGGCACTACCCACGAGCCCTACGCCGAGCTGCCAACGCGCTTCATGGTGCGGGAGCACGAGGCGAACGGCCTTGGCGGTTACCTCAACGCCCTGACCTATGCCGACTGGAGCCTGGGGCAGTTCATGGAGGCGGCGCGCCGCGAGCCCTGGTTCGAGGACACCACCTTCATCTTTACCGCCGACCACGCCAACCACTACCAGAAGGGCGGGACCCTCAAGCGCTTCCACATCCCCATGCTGATCTACACCCCGGGTGAGACGGGGGCGGACGGGGTGCTGGCGGCGGGTGAGAGCAGGGTGGTTGGTTCGCAGCTGGATGTACTGCCGACCATTATCGACCTGCTGGGGGTGGAGGCGGAGTTCGCTGCCCTGGGCGAGTCGCTGCTGCGCAAGGACGAGGAGAAGTCCGAGGTGTTTATCACCGAGGGCGGACAGAATATCCTGCTGGTCAACGGCCGTGGCTGGTTGCGCCACAACCTGGCGCGGCGTATGGGTAGTGGTGGCACCCTGGAGCCGGCGGAGCTGGATGCCATGGAGCGGCGGCTGCTGGCCTACGACCAGCTCAGCTACGAGTTGCTACAGGCTAATCGCTGGACCAGATGATGTCGTCGGGGTCGTGGGCGGGGGTGTTCAGCGGCTTCCCTCCCAGGCTCGCATCCAGCAGAGTGGCGGTACTCTTGCTGCCGTTCTCCACCTGCACCAGCTTCACCACCATGTAGTCCAGCGAGGGGGCGGTCCAGATGGTGGTCTCGCGCTCACGATTGGCGGTGACCCGCTCCAGCTTGATCGCCATCACCCAGCCCCAGGGGGTGCGTACCCGCTCTTTTCCCAGCATTCGGAAGCGCATGTGGCGCACATCGCCACGGTCGGCCACCTTGTAGAAGAACTCGCTGGCACCGGCGCGCAGGTCGGCCAGCAGGGCCATCTGGTAGGAAAGCTTGTCCTGGGCCCCCGTGGGAAGCTCAAGAACACTCTCCTCACCGTCGCGTAGCGAGGTGAAGCGCATGGCCTCCCAGTCGAAGCGCACCTGCTCCACCACCTCGCGGTCGTCGCGGCTGAAGTGGTAGTCGTAGCGCTCGGGCCGCGGCTTGCCATCAACCATGCGCCAGACGCTGCTCTCCTCAAAACGGTCGTCACGGAAGGCGGCGGCCAGGCCGGTGGTGTGTACCTCGGTCTCCAGGCGGTAGCGCCCCTTACCCAGTGGGGTGAGGCGGCGCTCCATCTCCCCCAGCTTGATGATGCCGTAGTGCACCGCGTAGCGCGCATGGTGGGCCATGGGCAGCTCTTGTGCCCCGGCGGCGGGCAGGCCGGCGAGCAGCAGGGTAATGGCGAGTAGATAACGTTTCATGGCTCGATGGTAGTTTCTCGGCGAGGGAATGAACAGTCCGCAGTGTTGCGGGCCCTTAGTGGCTAAGGCAGTGATGGGGTAGAATGGTTCCCCTTTCGAGAAACCGCGCGCAAAGGCCGCCCTTGTCCATCCGTTCCGACATCCTCCAGTTCTGCCGTGAGCCCAATCGCTGCACCCTCTATCTGGTGCTGGCCACCTCGCTGCTGCACCTGCTGGTGATGGGGCGCTTTGACCTGAGTGTGGACGAGGCCCACTACGCCCTCTATGGCCTGCACCTGGACTGGAGCTACTTCGACCACCCGCCGATGGTGGGCTGGATGCAGGCGCTGGCACTGCTGTTCTCCGACCACGCATGGGTGTTGAGGCTGTGGGCGGTGCTGCTGGCGGCCGGCGCCTCCTGGTTGCTCTATCGCCTGAGCGCCGAGCTCTACCCCGACGCCTCTCCCTGGCTGCCTGTGGTGGCGGTGGCCCTGTGGCAGAGTGCGGTGATCTTCCAGGTGCTGAGCATGGGCCTGGTGCCGGAGCTGCCGCTGCTCTTTTTCGGCCTGGCCGCGGCGCTGGCGATGCACCGGGTGGTGGAGCGGGGCGGTCTGCGCGAGTGGCTATGGCTGGGCCTGTGGCTGGGGCTGGCCGGGCTCTCCAAGTACACCGCCGTGCTGCTGGTGCTGAGCTTGCTGTTGCTGATCGCCTGGCGTGGGCGCTGGCGGATGCTTGCCACTCCCGGACCGTGGCTGGCGGCGCTGCTGGCGCTGCTGCTGATCACCCCGGTACTGGGATGGAACTATTTCCACGACTGGATCTCTTTTAGCTACCAGTTGGGGCATGGTGCCCCGGACCGACACTGGCAGGGTGGGCGCCTGCTGACCGCCGAGGCGGCGCAGTTCCTGGCCTACGGACCGCTGCTGATCATCTCTGCGGTGGCCGGGTTGCTGGCGGCGCTGCGCCGGCGCGAGGCGGGGGATCGGCTGCTGCTGGCCATGGCCCTGCCGCCGCTGCTGCTGTTTGCCTGGATGGGGGGCTATGAGACCACCCTGCCGCACTGGACCCTGCTGGCCTGGGCCTGCGCCGCGCCGCTGGGGGCGCGCTGGTTGCTGACGGCCCGTGAGCGGCGCTGGTGGCCGCGGCTGCTGGAGCGGGTCGGGGTGGTCTACGCGCTGGTGCTGACCCTGCTCATTCACGCACAGTTCACCCAGCCCTGGATTCCCTTCGAGGAGGGTAAGCACCCACTGACCGATCTCTACGGCTGGCACGAGGCGGCCGAGCGCGGCGCCGAGCTGGCCCGCGAGGAGGGGCTGCCGCTGGCGGTGGGCAACTGGTTCCTGGCCAGTCGCATCGCCTGGTACGCCCGGCCTACCCCGGTACAGGTGCTGGATGCGCGTTATGATCAGTTCGACCTCTGGTTCAACCCGGAGGGTGATCGCTTTGTGCGTGGCGATGCGGCGTTGCTGATCGTCCCGCACATCTACTTTGATCGCTCGGTGGCCGGACTCGGCCGCTTTAGCCGCTGCGCCGAGCGCGGCGAGTATACCTACAGACTGAAAGGGCGCGTGGTGAATCGCTACCGTTACTACTCCTGCGGGGGCTATCTTGGATAACCCCGGCATCCTCGATATCCGTCATCCCTGGAGCTGGCTGCCGCTGCTGCTGCTGGCGGTCGCCCTGCTGCTGGTCTTCGGCCTGGACCTCAACCGTTCGCTGTTTCACGCCATCAACCCCGTGAGCCATGCCACCGGCACGGCACTGTGGCAGTGGCTCACCACCTTCGGTGATTCGCTGGTGGTCTTCTCCCTGGCGCTGTTGCTGGTGGGGCGTCGTCCCGACTGGCTGTGGGCGCTGATGCTGGGGGCGGTGACCGGCGCGGTGGCGGTGCATGGGCTCAAGGAGTGGTCTGACGCCTATGGTGTCTATCGTCCGGCCAATTATTTCGGCGCCGATGAGATGGTGATCATTGGCGAGACCCTCAAGCGGGTCTCCTTCCCCTCCGGGCATACGGCTGCGGCCTTCACCCTGACCGCGCTCGTCTGCCTGCAGGGTGGGGTGGCCACGCGCTGGAAATGGGCGGCCGTGCTGGTGGCCGCGCTGGTGGCCATTTCACGTATCGCCGTAGGCGCCCATTGGCCGCTGGATGTACTCGGTGGCGCGCTGGTGGCCTGGCTCTCCATGTTGGCGGCACTGAGGCTGGCGCCGCAGATTGGCTGGGGTGAGGGGCTGGGGGCACAGCGCCTGTTCGCGCTGCTGCTGGTGATTGCCGCGCTGCAACTGCTGTTTGCCCACGATAGTGGCTACCCGGCGGCCCGCTGGCTGGAGATGGTTATCGCCGCTGGCTGTCTGCTGGCAGCCCTGCCACAGCTGCGCCAGCTGTTCGCCCGCAGCGCCGGGGAGGAGCGTGCAGAGCAGGCCCTGGCTGACCCGGAGCCGATTGAGCCGCGCTCGTTCGTCGGCCTGCTGGTGCGTCTGGTGGTGACGGTGGCGATCTTCGCCCTTATCTTCCGCAGCGTCGACTTTGAGGGAGTGTCGCAGAGCCTGCGCGGCATGGTGCCACGGCTGCTGCTGCTGGGGCTGGTGTTTCAGCTACTCAGCACCCTGCTGGCCGCTTACCGATGGCACCGGGTGATGCGTCCACTGGGCTTTGGCGGTGACTTCAACTTCTACCTGCGCAGCTACTTCAAGGGCAGCTTCTTCAATCAGGGCCTGCCCACCAGTATCGGCGGTGATGCCGTGCGGGTACTGGATGTCTCACGTCTGGGTCACCGTAAGCGCGAGGCCTTCTACGGTGTGGCGGTGGACCGCATCCTCGGCCTGGCCGGACTGCTGCTGCTCAACCTGATCGCCAACGCCATCAACCCGGGGCTGCTGCCAGAGGGGATCTTCTGGCTGATTAATGGCATTGCCGCCGCCGGTCTGCTGGGGGTGGTGGCGCTCTACCTGTTCCACTATTTACGCTGGCCGCTGGCCTGGAAGCCTACCCGCCTCTTCCACCACATCTCGCGGCACATGGCCGGAGCCCTGCACTCGCCGCGCGAGGCGCTGATCCAGACCGGCCTGTCGCTGGCGGTTCACCTGTTGTCGATGATGGCCATCTTCCTTATCGGCCGGGCGGTGATGGTGGAGTACGACCTGCTCACCTTCCTCATAGTCGTGCCACCGGTGATCCTCTTCACCCTAGTGCCCATCTCGCTGGCCGGCTGGGGTGTGCGCGAGGGGGCGATGATCGGCCTGTTTACCCTCATCGGTGCCGAGCAGGCGGCGGTGTTGTCGATGTCCATCCTCTATGGCATCGTGCTCATCGTCTCCAGCCTGCCGGGGTTCCTGGTCTACTTCGGTGGCCGTCAGCGTCTGTAATTACGGGAAGCGTTCATGAAAGTCGACACGATGCGCCGCATCGACCACTGGGCAGGTGTACCGCTCTGCTTTATCGCCACCTTTATTGTCTGGTTGCTGGATCGCTTCGCTGCCTGCCGGACGGAGAGGCCCGAGCGGGTGCTGCTGGTGGAACTCTCGGAGATGGGCAGCGCGATTATTGTCGACCCGGCGATGCGCAAGCTGCAGGCCAACGGTGCCGAGCTCTACTTCGTCATCTTCAAGAAGAACGCCTCCAGCCTGCGCCTGCTCGGTACCGTGCCGGAGGCCAACGTCTTCACCATTCGCGAGGATGGTCTTATCCCGTTGGCGGTGGATACCATCCGTTATCTTCTCTGGACCCGGCGCATGCGCATCGACACGGTGATCGACCTGGAGCTCTTCTCACGCTTCAGTGCCCTGCTCACCGGTCTTTCCGGTGCCGCCCGTCGGGTCGGTTACCACGCCTTCCACAACGAGGGGCTCTATCGCGGCGCCATGCTCAGCCACAAGGTGGCCTATAACGCCCACATGCACATCGCCAAGAACTTCATCGCCCTGGTCAACGCGACTCTGAGCGAAAAGGCGGAGCTTCCCTACTCGAAGACGCTGATCGGCGATGAGGAGATCGTGCTAGCCCAGGCCGAGGTGAGCGAGGCGCAGAAGGCAGAGATGCGCGAGCGTATTCGCGAGGACTACCCGGATTACGATGAGGCCAACCAGCGACTCGTGCTGATCAATCCCAACGCCTCCGAGCTGCTGGTGCAGCGGCGCTGGATGCCGGAGCGCTATATCGAGGTGATGCGCCGATTGCTGGCCGACTACGAGGATATCCTGGTGGTGATCACCGGTGCCCCCGGTGAGCGAGAGGAGGCGGCCGGGCTGAAGGCGGCGGTGGATAACGAGCGCTGCATCAACTTCGCCGGGCGGGTGGAGTTCGCCGAGCTGCCGGCACTCTACTCAGTCTCGCGCCTGATGCTCTCCAACGACTCCGGCCCCGGCCACTTCTCGGCGGTCACGCCACTGAAGACCTTCGTCATCTTCGGTCCCGAGACACCGGCCCTCTACGGCTCGCTGGGCAACTCCACCCCCATCTACGCGGGGCTGGCCTGCTCGCCCTGCGTCAGCGCCTCCAATCACCGCAAGACCCCCTGCCACGACAATGTCTGTATCCAGGTGATCACGGTCGAGCAGGTCACCGCGCTGCTGCGCGAGGAACTGGACTGGGAGTGAAGGACGGCCGCACTGGCCGTGATTGAAGTGCCCCGCCGCGGCGACCGCTGCGGCGGATATTCCTTCCATGACGACTTAAAGAGAGATTAGTCGCTGAACTCGCCGGCGGCGAAGCGGCGGATCGCCTCGGGGTAGATCCGGTGTTCCTGCTCCAGCACACGTGCGGCCAGGGCCTCGGGGGTGTCGCCATCGAGGATTGGCACGCTCGCCTGCAGCAGGATGGGGCCGGAGTCCAGCTCGGCGGTGACCAGGTGCACGCTGCAGCCGGCCTCGGCATCGCCCGCCTCAATGGCGCGGGCGTGGGTGTTGGTGCCCTTGTACTTGGGCAGCAGCGAGGGGTGGATGTTGATCAGCCGCCCGGCGTAGTGCTCGACGAAGCCGTCGGTGAGAATGCGCATGAAGCCGGCCAGCACCACCAGTCCCGGCTGGTACTGGTCGATGCAGGCCATTAACGCGGCATCGAAGGCCTCGCGGCCATCGAAGCCTTTGTGGTCGATATGGTGGGTGGGGATGCCCGCGGCGCGGGCGCGCTCCAGGCCGTAGGCCTCGGCCCGGTTGCTGATCACCGCCTTGATCTCGACCGGCAGGTCCGCGGCCGCGGCATCGATAATTGCCTGCAGGTTGGAGCCGCCGCCGGAGATGAGGACGACCAGCGGCAGTTTCTCGCCGTCAGCCATTTACTTGATCAGCACCTGCTCGCCGTTGCCGTCCCAGGCCTCGATGGCACCGATCTGGAAGGCGTTCTCGCCCTGGGCGTTGAGCAGGGCGATGCTGGCCTCGGCCTGCTCGGCCGGTACCACCACCACCATGCCGACGCCGCAGTTGAAGGTGCGGTACATCTCGGCATCGGCGATCTTGCCCTGCTCCTGCAGCCAGTCGAAGACCGCCGGGCGCTGCCAGCTGGCGGCATCGATCACCGCGCGCGAACCCTCGGGCAGCACCCGCGGCAGGTTCTCCGGCAGGCCGCCACCGGTGATGTGGGCCATGGAGTGGACCTCGCCGCGACGCAGCAGCTCCAGCAGCGGTTTGACGTAGATGCGGGTGGGCTCCAGCAGCGCCTCGCCGAGGGTGCGACCGTCGAAGGCGTCGCCGAGGCCGGCACCGGAGTGCTCCAGCACCTTGCGCACCAGCGAGTAGCCGTTGGAGTGAGGGCCGGAGGAGGCGATGCCGATGAGTACATCCCCCTCGGCCACCTTGGAGCCGTCGATAATGTCGGGTTTGTTGGCCACGCCGACGCAGAAGCCGGCCAGGTCGTAGTCATCCCCCTCGTACATGCCGGGCATCTCCGCAGTCTCGCCGCCGGAGAGGGCGCAGCCGGCCAGCTCGCAGCCATCGGCGATTCCCTTGACCACGTCGGCGGCCGCATCCACGTTGAGGTGGCCGGTGGCGTAGTAGTCGAGGAAGAACAGCGGCTCGGCACCGGCGACGATGAGGTCGTTGACGCACATGGCCACCAGATCGATGCCGATGGTGTCG
>JBFFRO010000017.1:0-14464 GCA_041572995.1 Thiohalomonadaceae bacterium | reverse complement strand
TCCCACCTTCGTTGCCGAGCTGAAGGGCGGTAAGGTGGAGAGCTACACCATCCAGCCCGAGGACTTCGGCATGGCCCGTAGCGATATCGCCGCGCTGGCGGTCGACGGCGCCGAGGCCTCGCTGGCCGTGATCAAGCGGGTACTGGCCGGGGAGGCGGGTCCGGCCCGCGACATCGTCGCCCTCAACGCCGGTGCCGCCATATACGCCGCCGGCCTTGCTGATACCCTGGCCGCCGGCGTCGAACGGGCCCAGGCGGTGATCGATTCCGGCGAGGCCGCGGCCAAGCTGGATGCGTTGGCAGCCCTGAGTAACAGTTTTTGAGATTGAGAGTGGAATGAGCAAGACCCCCGATATCCTGAAGAAGATCGTCGCCCGCAAGCGCGAGGAGATCGCCGAGCGCAGCGCCCAGGTCTCCATCGCCGAACTGGCTGAGCAGGCCAAGTCGCAGGAGCCCCCGCGCGGCTTCGTCGCCGCCATCGAGGCGAAACTGGCGGAGGGGCAGGCGGCGGTGATCGCCGAGATCAAGAAGGCCTCGCCGAGCAAGGGGGTGATGCGCGAGAATTTCGTTCCCGCCGAGATCGCCCCCAGCTATGAGCGAGGCGGTGCTGCCTGCCTCTCGGTGCTCACCGATGCGGATTTCTTTCAGGGTAGTGAGGCATACCTGCAGCAGGCGCGTGCCGCCTGCTCGCTGCCGGTGTTGCGCAAGGAGTTCATCGTCGACCCTTACCAGGTGTACGAGGCGCGGGCTATCGGCGCCGATGCCATCCTGCTGATCGCCGCCTGCCTGGACGATGTGCAGATGGAGGAGCTGACAGCCACCGCCCTGCACCTGGGGATGGATGTGCTGGTGGAGGTGCACGATGAGAAGGAGTTGGACCGTACCCTGCCGCTGCGCCTGCCGCTGGTGGGTATCAACAACCGCAACCTGCGGACATTTGATGTGAGCCTGGAGACCACCCTGGGGATGCTGGAGCAGATACCGGAGAATCGCATCGTGGTCACCGAGAGCGGAATTCACAGCCGTGAGGATGTGGCGCTGATGCGTGGCCGCGGCGTCAACACCTTCCTGGTTGGCGAGGCCTTTATGCGCGCCGATGACCCGGGGGCAATGCTGGCCGAGCTGTTTGCCTGAGAGGGCGTCGCCTGAACGAAAAAAGCCGGGCACTGCCCGGCTTTTTTGTGGCTGCGGCGTGATTCCTAGCGGGTGCCGAAGACCACGATAGTCTTGCCGGCGACGGAGATCAGACCCTGCTCCTCCAGGTTCTTGAGCACGCGCCCGGCCATCTCGCGGGAGCAGCCGACGATGCGCCCCAGTTCCTGGCGGGTGATCTTGATCTGCATACCGTCGGGGTGGGTCATGGCGTCGGGTTGCTTGGTCAGGTCCAGCAGGGTACCGGCGATGCGACCAGTGACATCGAGGAAGGCCAGGTCACTCACCTTGCGGCTGGTATCGCGCAGGCGGGTGGCCATCTGGGTGGAGAGGGCGAAGAGGATGTCGGCATCCTCCTGCGCCAGCTGGCGGAAACGGCTGTAGCTGATCTCGGCCAGTTCACACTCGGTGCGCGCACGGACCCAGGCCGAACGTCCCTCCTCGCTGGTATCGAACAGCCCCATCTCACCGAAGAAGTCCCCCTCGTTGAGGTAGGCCAGCACGATCTCGCGCCCCTCATCGTCCTCGATGAGAACGGTGACCGAGCCCTTGACGATGAAGTAAAGGATATCGGGCTTGTCCCCGGCACAGATGATGGTGCTCTTGCTGGGGTAGCGGCGGCGGTGACAGTGTTCGAGGAAACGCTCAAGCGTTGCATCGGCCTGTGGGGGTCGGAACTCCATGTGTCCTCTCTTCGGGTCGTTAACCTTATATATAGCCCGTACATATACCAGCCGGCCCGCCGACAAGCAAGGGCGCGGGCGTGAATGCGACATTCTGGGGGTGCAAGCAGCACTACTGGGGTAGAATAGCCCGCAATCGAGATTTCAATGGGAGTTGTGCGCAATGAAGGCACGTATCAAGTGGGTTGAGGAGGCCAGTTTCCTCGCCGAATCCGGTAGCGGCCATGCCGTGCTGATGGATGGCCCGCCCGAGCACGGCGGCCGGGACCTGGGCCCGCGTCCGATGGAGATGATGTTGCTGGGTATGGGCGGCTGTGCCTCCTTTGATGTGGTGCACATCCTAAAAAAGTCGCGCGAAACGGTCACTGATGTGGTTGCCGAGTTGGAGGCCGAGCGTGCTGAGAGCGAGCCCAAGGTGTTTACCAAGATTCATATCCACTTCAAAGTGAAGGGCGATGGCCTTAACCCCAAGAAGGTGGAGAAGGCGGTGTCACTCTCGGCCGAGAAGTACTGTTCAGCCTCGATCATGCTCGGTAACGCCGGGGTGGCGATTACTCACGACTTCGAGATCATCGAGGAGTGAACGGCGCTAGGCGCAAGTAACTCGGACGGCTGGACCGTCCCGAATATTGACCCTGTCGAGTGAGACGTGAATGAAAAAACTCAAGCTGCACGGTTTCAACAACCTGACCAAGACCCTCAGCTTCAATATTTACGATATCTGCTACACGCAGAGTGAGGCGCAGCGCCAGGAGTACATCGAGTATATCGATGAGGAGTACAACGCCGAGCGTTTGACCAACATCCTCTCCGATGTGACCGATATTATCGGTGCCAATATCCTCAACGTCGCGCGCCAGGACTACGACCCGCAGGGGGCCAGCGTTACCATCCTCATCTCCGAGGAGCCGGTGGTGGCCGAGCAGCTATCCAACAGCGAGGCACCGGGTCCGCTGCCTGACGACATCCCGGAGATCGCCCCGGAGTCGGTGGTCGGTCACCTGGACAAGAGCCACATCACCGTGCACACCTATCCGGAGACCCACCCGCACGAGGGGATCGCTACCTTCCGTGCCGATATCGATGTCTCTACCTGTGGGCGTATCTCGCCGCTAAAGGCACTCAACTACCTGATCCACAGCTTCGAGTCCGACATCGTCACCATGGATTACCGGGTGCGCGGCTTTACCCGCGATGTGAGGGGTAAGAAGCACTACATCGATCACAAGATCAACTCAATCCAGAACTTCATTGCCAAGGACACCAAGGCGCGTTACGAGATGATCGATGTGAACGTCTACCAGGAGAACATCTTCCACACCAAGATGATGCTCAAGAACCTGGATCTGGACACCTATCTCTTCGGTGTCGAGGCTGATGACCTCAGCGCCGCCGAGCAGAAAAAGATTCGCCGTCGGGTCGAGCGCGAGATTCTGGAGATCTTCTACGGCAGGAATATGAGTTCCGCGCGCGGGAGCTGATGGACTCTCCCCACCGGGATAAAAAAGGCCGCTCATCGAGCGGCCTTTTTTCTTAGATGCGGTAGACCGTTTGGGTCATCACCTTGGATGTTAGTTTCATCAGTCCCTTGATGGGGCCGGGCAACTCGGCGCCGCCGGCCTCCAGGGCGACGGTGGCGTGGCCCAGTTCATCGGCCTTCATCTGCTCGAGGATGGCGCGGGACTTCTCATCCTGGGCAGGGAGTTTGGCCAGGTGCTCGTCCAGGTGGCGAACCACCTGGTGCTCGGTCTCGGCGACGAAGCCCAGGCTCCACTTGTCACCGGCGGCCCCGGCGAGGGCGCCGATGGCGAAGGAGGCGCCGTACCAGAAGGGGTTGAGCAGACTCTTGTTGTAGCCCATCTCCTTGACCCGGCGCTCGCACCAGTCCAGGTGGTCGTTCTCCTCCATAGCGGCGCGCTCCATGCTCTCGCGCACCTCGGGCAGCTTGGCGGTGAGGGCCTGGCCCTGGTAGAGCGCCTGGGCGCACACCTCGCCGGAGTGGTTGATGCGCATCAGCCCGGCAACGTGGCGTTTCTCCTCGCTGCTCATCTCGTGCTCGGCGATATCCGAGGCAGGGTCCGTACGCTCGGTCAGTTGCGGGCGACCGAAGACGGTGCGCACGGCCATATCCACGTTCAGCATCAGCTGGTCCAGAGGGGAGTAGTGGCGCTTTTCCATGGGTGTGTCCCTTGGGTCGGTTCAGTCGCTATTAGGGTAATGCAAAGCGCGAGGCTTTTCACTCGATGTTGATGAGCTGCAGGGGGTGGAGCACCTCAATGCTCTCGCCGGCGATGTGATTGGCGCAGCCGATGTTGTTGCTCACCAGCAGCTCGGCGCCGAGGCCGACGAAGGCCTCGCGCTTGGGCTCTGCCAGGGCCTCGGCCCGCTCGGGCTGGGTCAGCAGGTAGCTGCCGGCGGCACCGCAGCAGAGTTCGTTGCCCGGCAGTTCCACCACCTCCAGTCCGGGGACCCGCGAGAGCAGCTTCGCTGGCGCATCGGCACGGCGCAGGATATTGCGCTGGGAGCAGGGCAGGTGCAGGGCAACCCTTTTGTTCACTGGCCTCACGCGCAGTGACCCAGGCCAGACCTGTTGTCCGAGGAAGTCGCACAGCTCGAACACCGGCGCGCCCAGCTCGCTCTCCAGCGCCTGCGGGTACTCCAGCAGCTGGGCGACGCAGCCGACGGTAGAGCCGAGCAGTGCGTCGAGTTCGAGTCCGGCAAAGGCGCGGGCGTTGCGCTGGGCCAGTTCCAGCGCCCTGGCGTGGTCACCGTGGTGCTGGTGGAGCGAGCCGCAGCAGCCCTGGTCGGCGGGGACGAATACCTCGAAACCGAGCCGGTTGAGCAAGCCGATGGCGCGCTCATGCACCTCGCCCTCCAGCAGCGAGCCGATGCAGCCACGAAAGAGGCTGACGCGCCCGCGGGCCTCGATGCCATCTGCTACCGGGTAGTGTTCGTGCAGGGCGCGCTGCTGCGGAATGGCCGGCAGCTGGCGCTCCAGACCATCCAGCCCCAGCCCCTTCAGCAGCCCACTGCCACGGGCCAGCTTCTGTACCCCGCTACGTTGGTAGAGACGCAGGGCGGAGGCGGTCTTTTGCAGTTTGCCGGGGCTCTCTACCGCATCAAGCAGGCGGGCGAGGGGGGCGGGTGTGGAGCGTTGCCCCGCGGACAGCAGCCGCTCGCGGGCCGCATCGATAAGGCGACCGTAGGGGACCTTGGAGGGGCACATCCTTTCGCAGGCACGACAGGCGAGGCAGTGATCGAGGTGCGCGACCAGGGCCCTGTCGGCGGCCAGCGTGCCGCGCAGCAACCCCTGGATCAGGCTGATACGCCCGCGGGGCGATTCCGGCTCGCCGCCACCCTGCCGGTAGGTGGGGCAGTGGGGCAGGCAGAGTCCGCAGAAGACGCACTGGTCTGCGGCGTGGAGGATGGGATCGCGGCTCAAGTGTGCTGGTGCTCGGTGGTGATGTGTTGCCGTAGGCTCGCACGCATTATACAGTCTGGACCGTCGCCTTTGTGAGTCCATCCATGTCCACTGTCGATTCCACTGCTAAGCAACCTCTCGTGGTCGAGGCCTGCGGCCTGCGTAAATGCTACGCGGGACAGACGGTGGTGGACGGCATCGACCTGCAGGTCCGCGCCGGCGAGTGTTTCGGCCTGCTCGGACCCAACGGTGCGGGTAAGACCACCACCCTACGCATGCTGCTGGGGCTCAGCCTGCCCGATGGCGGCAGCCTGAGCGTGCTCGGCCAGCCGGTGCCGGAGCATGCACAGGAGATGCGCCACGACCTGGGGGTGGTACCGCAGCTGGATAACCTGGACCCGGATTTCACCGTGGTCGAAAACCTGCGCACCTACGCTGACTACTTCGGTATTGGTCGCAAGACGCTGGATGCACGCCTGCCCTACCTGCTGTCGCTAGCCTCGCTGGAGAGCAAGGCGGACGCCTCTATCTACGCCCTCTCAGGCGGCATGAAACGACGCCTCTCCATCGCCCGCGCACTGGTCAACGACCCGCGCCTGGTGGTGCTGGATGAGCCGACCACCGGTCTCGACCCACAGGCCCGGCAGCTCATCTGGCAGCGGCTGCGCGCCTTGCTGGCTGAGGGGCGAACCCTGATTCTCACCACCCATTATATGGATGAGGCACAGCGTCTCTGTGATCGCCTAGCGATCATGGATGCCGGGCGTATCCTCGACTGCGGCAGCCCCGACGAGTTGATCGCCCGCCACATCGAGCGCCACGTGGTGGAGGTGCACGGGCCCGATCTGGATCGCTGGTTCGCCGAGGCGGGACATCGCCTGGCGCTGCGCAGCGAGCGGGTGGGCGAGACCCTCTTCTGCTATGTGCAGGAGGAGCGCAGCCTGGTCGATTCCCTCTGTGACCATGACTTGAGATACCTCAGCCGTCCTGCCGACCTAGAGGATGTCTTTCTCAAACTCACCGGCCGGGAGCTGCGCGATGGCTGACCCGATCAGCAACGGCATTCGCACCCTGCTGGCCGGGCGCTGGCGGGCCGTCTGGCGGCGCAACGCGCGGGTCTGGAACAAGCTGGCGGGCCCGGCGTTGCTGGGCAATATCGGCGAACCGCTGCTCTACCTGCTGGCCCTGGGCTTCGGCCTGGGGATGATGGTGGGGGAGGTGAGCGGCCAGGACTACCTCAGCTTCCTGGCCTCCGGCTTTGTCTGCGCCAGCATTATGAATACTGCCAGCTTCGAGGGGGTCTACTCCGCCTACACCCGTATGGCGGTGCAGGAGACCTGGGGGGCGATGCTGCACGCGCCGTTGGAGGTGGAGGACATCATCTTCGGTGAGTCGGCATGGGCTGCGAGCAAGGCGACCCTTAGCGCCGCCCTGATCGTGCTGGTAGCCGCAGGGCTGGGTGCTGTACACAGTTGGCTGGCGCTGTGGCTGCTGCCGCTGGCCCTGCTCGGCGGTCTCTGTTTTGCTGCCATGGCTTTGGTGATGACGGCGATCTCCCGCAGCTATGACTTCTTTATGTACTACTTCACCCTGCTGCTGACCCCCATGCTGCTCATCAGCGGGGTCTTCTTCCCCTCCAGCAACCTGCCCGAGTCGGTTCAGTGGCTGGCCCAGGCGCTGCCCCTCAGCCACCTCATCGCCGTGGCTCGGCCACTGATGTCGGGCGCGATACCCGAGGCAATTGCTCTGCACCTGGCTGTGCCTGCCCTCTACGCCATTGCAGCCCTGACACTGGCCACCAGTCTGGTGCGCCGCCGCCTCCACCACTAGCCGTACTGACACCCTAACCCCTGCGGAGATACCCACCGGAATTCGGCTGATCCGTCGTCGTGAGAAAAAGCTTCAGTTGAGTGTTGACCATGAATGAGGATATCGGTATATTAGCAACTACTGATTCGTTGCTGTCTCCTTCGGTGACGGATCATGACTCCTCCATCCTCCTTTGGTGGACATTCAACGCGGCCTCCCCCCCTTGGCCGCGTTTTTTTTGTCTGCAGCCCCGGTAAACAAAAAGAGGGATGGGGGGTTGTCAGCCGCCGCCGTTTTCTATAAGATTCCGCTTCTTTGTCGGCCCGCCCCTTGTTGGAGTTATCTGGGATGAAGACTTTTAGCGCCAAACCCGAAACCGTCGAACGCGACTGGTTCGTGGTTGATGCCACTAATAAAACCCTTGGTCGCCTGGCGACTGAGGTCGCCCGTCGCCTGCGTGGTAAGCACAAGCCTGTGTATACTCCGCACGTGGATACTGGCGATTACATCATCGTGATCAATGCCGAGAAGGTGCGTGTCACCGGTAATAAGGCTAGCGATAAGATGTACTACAGCCACACCGGTTACCCCGGTGGCCTCAACAGCATCAACTTCGAGAAGTTGATCGACAAGGCCCCCGAGCGCGTGATCCAGCAGGCCGTTAAGGGCATGCTGCCGAAGAACCCGCTTGGTCGTGCCATGTTCAGCAAGCTGAAGGTGTATGCCGGTGGTGATCACAAGCACACCGCTCAGCAGCCTAAAGCGCTGGAAATCTAAGAGTAGAAGGTTAAGGAAATGGCAGAGACCTACAGCAGCATCGGTCGTCGTAAGAGTTCCACCGCTCGCGCCTTTATGAGTGCTGGCAGCGGCAACATCACCGTTAACAACCGCAGCCTCGACAGCTATTTTGGCCGTGAGACTGCCCGTATGGTGGTGCGTCAGCCCCTCGACGTGGTGGATATGGTCGACAAGTTCGACTTCAAGATCACCGTCAAGGGCGGCGGCAACACCGGTCAGGCCGGTGCTATCCGTCACGCCATTGCGCGTGCCCTGGTCAGCTACGACGAGGAGCTGCGCAAGCCCCTGCGTGCCGGCGGCTTCATGACTCGTGATGCCCGTGAGGTTGAGCGCAAGAAGGTCGGTCTGCATAAGGCGCGCAAGCGTCCGCAGTACTCCAAGCGCTAACGCGTCTCCCGCTTCGGCTGCCAGTACCTTTGGCGGCTTGAAGTGGGCGCGACCGGTCAGTACAATCGGTCGCCGATTTCTTGGGGGATCGTCTAGCGGCAGGACTACGGACTCTGACTCCGTCAACCTAGGTTCGAATCCTAGTCCCCCAGCCAATGTAAAAAGGCCCGCCTTGTGCGGGCCTTTTTCTTTGTCTGCCGTTAATCCCTTTATAAATTAAAGAGTTAAAAGCCACTTCGGAAGCGGCGGAGAGGTGTGCTGGCGAGTTGTGTTGTGAAAAAGCAACACGCACATGCCTGACTTTTTATTACTGATCTGAGGAAAAGTTCCTTACTTATTGAAAAATAAGATAAGTTGTTTTTTGTCAACATAAAATGATTTTGTGGCGTAAGTCACAAGAATGGTGTTGCATTCATGTGTCAAGGTGTTCTAGAGTTACGACTGCCTGGATTCAGGCGCAAAATTAATTGATTTTGTTCGTAGCACTAAACCAATAAATTGGAGAGTTGCAGATATGAAAAAGAACCTGATCGCCCTGGCCGTTGCCAGCGCCATGGTCGCCCCCGCCGCCATGGCTGAGGTGAAAGTGTCCGGTACCCTGCAGGCTGAGATCGTCAGCGTGTCCGGCGACAGCGCCACTAACAACGGCCTGTACCTGATGGACGGCGCCACCTACGCCAACCCCAACGGCCACAACGCCGGTGCCCTGGGCTTCTCCGCCAGCCACGACCTGGGTAACGGTCTGACCGGTTTCGCCAAGGCCAACTTCAACGTTCAGGCTGATAACAACGCCGCTATGGGTACCCGCGATGCCTACGTCGGTCTCAAGGGTGGTTTCGGTACCGTCATGGCCGGCCGTCTGAGCACCCCCTACAAGAGCTCCACCGTGAAGTGGGACCCCTTCTTCGCCACCTTCATGCAGGCCCGTGGTAACAAGGGCGTCGGCGGTGGTCTGCTGGGCAACGGTTCCTACCTGGCCAACGCCGTGGCCTACGCCAACAAGTTCGGCCCGGCCAAGGTCGTGATCGCCGCTGGCTTCGATGAGACTGCCGAGGTGGACGCCCTGGGTGCCCCCACCGGTAACACCCAGGGTAACCACGCCACCTCCATCTCCATCAACGCCCCGGTCGGTCCGGTTGAGGTTGCTGTCGCCATGCTGAACGCCAGCGACTACGCTGCCACCGGTCCTGACGCCAACAACATGAAGGTGGGTGTGAAGTACTCCGCCGGTGCCATCACCGTGGCCGCCGTCATGGAGAACAGCGACGCCTCTGCCGACAACGGTACCTACACCTGGGTGAACGGTGCCTACAAGATGGGTGCCAACACCTTCTCCCTGGGCTTCGGTCAGTTCGCTGCCGACACCGGCAGCGTTGACGGTGGTTACCTGGCTGTGGGCATGAAGCACGCCTTCTCCAAGAAGGTCTCCGCTCACGTTGGTTACCGCTCCACCACCAACGACACCGCTCCTGCCAGCACCGACGAGTCCCTGGTCGGCGCCGGTCTGCGCGTGAGCTTCTAAGTCCTTACGACTTAGTCGCTTCAGGGAAACGGGGCCTTCGGGCCCCGTTTTCTTTTGTACGATTAAAATGCTTGAGACTCATCACTACTGGGCGCTCTTCTCCAGCGCCTTTATCTCGTCCACTCTGCTGCCCGGCGGCTCCGAGGCCCTGCTGCTGTACCTGGCCTCTATGGCCGAGGACGGTCAGTGGCCGCTGCTCTGGTTCCTGGCGACCCTGGGCAATACCCTCGGGGGGGTGACCTCATGGGGCGTGGGTTGGCTCATCGCCCGGCGTTTTCCCGCACGCCAGTTGCGTGAGGAGCACCAGCGGGGGATGCAACACCTCCAGCGCTGGGGCGACAAGGCACTGCTGTTTTCGTGGTTGCCGGTGGTTGGCGATCCGCTGTGCGTCGCTGCCGGTTGGCTGGGCATACTCTGGTGGCGCGCCCTGCTCTTTATCTTCATCGGCAAGGCTTTGCGCTACGGCCTTTTGCTGGCCGCACTGCATGCCTGGTAAAGCCCTATAAAATAGGGGACTGAAAGCGCTGCCCCTGGCGTGCTAAAATTGGCCTCTTTTTCCTCGCCCGTGTGGCACCAACGAGCAGCCGTTTCCCGAATGAGCAGCGAGCTTTCGATGCGGATCCGTGAGATCCCCTATAACTACACCTCCTTCTCCGACAGGGAGATCGTTATTCGCTACCTGGGCGAGGAGATGTGGCGGGTGCTCGATACCCTGCGCCAGGAGCGGGTGACTGGACGTTCGGCACGCATGCTCTTCGAGGTGCTGGGGGATATGTGGGTCATCGACCGCAACCCCTTCATTCAGGATGACCTGATCGAGAACCAGCGGCGCTGGAGTTCGCTGGTGCACGCCCTGCACCATCGCCTGGACCAGATCATTGAGCGCGCCGAGGGTAATGATCAGGCGCGGCAACTGGCCGAGGCCTGTCGCAAGGCGGTGCGTGAGTTCGAGGCCTGGCTGCCGCGTCAGCGTGACCTGCGCCAGCGCGCCCTGCGTCGCCTGAGCCGGGTGACCCGTCGCGACAACATCGCCTTCGATGGGCTGGCGCGTGTGGCGCATGCCACCGATGCTACCGACTGGCGCGTCGAGTTCCCCTTCGTGGTGCTCAACCCCGACAGCGAGGAGGAGGTGGCGCCGCTGGTGCGCACCTGTATCGAGCTGGGGCTGGCCATCATCCCGCGTGGCGGTGGTACTGGCTATACCGGCGGTGCGGTGCCTCTGCGTGGCGAGTGTGCGGTGATCAATACCGAGAAGCTGGATTTTATCGAGCCGGTCGAGCCGCGTGAATTGCCGGGCGTTGATGGCACGGTGACCACCGTGCGCGTGGGTGCCGGTACTGTCACCCGCCGGGTCTCGGATACCGCCGAGGCGGCCGGCCACGTCTTCGCCGTCGATCCCACCTCTCAGGATGCCTCCTGCATCGGCGGCAATATCGCCATGAATGCCGGCGGCAAAAAGGCGGTGATGTGGGGCACCACCCTGGATAACCTCGCCTCCTGGCGTATGGTCACACCCGATGCCCAGTGGCTGGAGGTGGAGCGCCTGGAGCATAACCTGGGCAAGATCCACGAGGTGGAGAGTGTCCGCTTCCGGATCAGCCGTTACCAGGAAGACGGGCGTACCCCCGTTGGTGAGCCGCAGACCCTGGAGATCCCCGGTGTCGAACTGCGCAAGCAGGGGCTGGGCAAGGATGTCACCAACAAGTTCCTCGGCGGCCTGCCCGGGGTGCAGAAGGAGGGGTGTGATGGTCTCATCACCTCGGCCCGTTTCGTGCTGCACCGCATGCCACGTTTCACCCGCACCGTGTGCATGGAGTTCTTCGGCGCCGACCTGCGCCGCGCGGTGCCCGCTATCACCGAGACCAAGGATTTTCTCGATGCCGCCGAGGGGGTGATGCTGGCCGGGCTGGAGCATCTGGACGAGCGCTACGTGCGCGCTGTCGGTTATTCCACCAAGTCGCCGCGCACCGACCTGCCGAAGATGGTGCTGCTGGCCGATATCGCTGGCGAGGACGAGGACCGCGTGGCCGAGGCGGCCTCCACCGTGGTGAAGATGGCCAATGCCCGTGAGGCCGAGGGCTTTATCGCCGTCAGCCCCGAGGCGCGTGCCCGTTTCTGGGCCGACCGCGCCCGTACCGCCGCCATCGCCGCGCATACCAATGCCTTTAAGATCAACGAGGATGTGGTCATTCCGCTGGAGCGCCTGGCGGACTACAACGACGGCATTGAGCGTATCAATATCGAGCAGTCCACCCGCAATAAGCTGCGTATTATCGCCGCGGTGCGCGACTACCTCGAAGGCCCGGTGGCCGAGCGTCGCCAGTCCAAGGAGTATGAGCGCAGCGACGAGGGCGAGGCGATCTGGCAGGCCAAGAGCGAGGCGGCCTTTGCCCGGCTCGAGGCCACCGAGCGGCGCTGGAACACCCTGCTGGAGAATCTGGATGCACCGGCCGCCGAGTTCGGCGAGCTGCTGGGTGAGGAGCTGCTTGCACGGCTGCGCCCGGGCGACACCCTGTTCCAGCTGCTACAGCGGCGCGAGCTGCGTATCAGCTACCGGCGCGAAGTGGAGCGGCCGCTGAAGGAGGGCTTCGGCGGTAATGACCTGGCCGCCGTGCGCGAGCGCCTGGATAGCCTCCATGCAGATATCCGCACCTCACGCCTGTTCGTCGCCACCCACATGCATGCTGGCGATGGCAATGTGCACACCAACATCCCGGTGCATTCCAACGACTACGCCATGCTGCACGAGGCTGAGCACGTGGTTGAGCAGGTGATGGCCCTGGCCGAGCGACTCGGTGGGGTGATCTCGGGTGAGCACGGCATCGGTATTACCAAGCTGCAGTTCCTGGCCCCAGAGGTGATCGAGGCGTTTGTCGGTTACAAGCAGCAGGTGGACCCGGAGCAGCGCTTCAACCCCGGCAAGCTGATGCCCGGTGCGGGCCTGGATAATGCCTACACCCCCTCGCTTAGACTGCTGCAGCAGGAGGCGTTGATCCTCGAGGCCAGCGAGCTGGGCGAGCTCAATGACATGGTCAAGGACTGCCTGCGCTGCGGTAAGTGCAAGAGCGTCTGTACTACCCATGTGCCGCGCGCCAACCTGCTCTACTCGCCGCGTAATAAGATCCTCGCCAGCGGTCTGATCATCGAGGCCTTCCTCTACGAGGAGCAGACTCGTCGCGGCATCTCGGTGCGCCACTTCGATGAGATGAACGATGTGGCCGACCACTGCACCGTCTGCCATCGATGCGAGAAGCCCTGCCCGGTGAATATCGACTTCGGCGATGTCACCGTGCGCATGCGTAACATCCTCAAGTCACAGGGGCAGCGCCGCAGTGGCATCGGCACCCGTGCGGCCATGGCCTTTCTTAATATTACCGACCCCTCCAGCATCAAGCTGATGCGCAAGGCGATGATCCAGTGGGGGTACTGGGGGCAGCGCCTGGGCCACAAGCTGGCCCGCCGCTTCGGCCTACTGCGCGGCATTTCGCGTCGTCCCGGTGCCACCAATGGGCCGATGGCGGTGAAGGAGCAGGTGATCCACATGCTTGCCAAGCCGCTACCGACAGGTTTGCCCAAGCAGCCGATGCGCGCCCTGCTGGGGCTGGAGGACGAGAAGGTGGTGCCCATCCTGCGTGACCCTGCACGCAACGGCGAAGGGGAGGGTAGCGATGCGGTCTTCTACTTCCCCGGCTGTGGCTCCGAGCGACTCTTCAGCCAGGTGGGTCTGGCGACCCTGGCGATGCTTTACGAGAGCGGCGCGCAGACGGTACTGCCCCCCGGCTATCTCTGCTGTGGCTATCCGCAGAGCGCCGGCGGCTGCGACTCGGAGGGCAAGCGCATCTCGGTCAACAACCAGGTGCTCTTCCACCGCGTCGCCAATACCCTCAACTACATGGACATTAAGACCGTGGTGGTCTCCTGCGGCACCTGCATGGACCAGCTGCTCAAGTATCGCTTCGAGCAGATTTTCCCTGGCTGCCGCCTGCTCGACATTCACGAGTACCTGCTGGAGAAGGGTATGGGTCTGGAGGGCGTCGAGGGCAAGCAGTACCTCTATCATGACCCCTGCCACTCGCCGATGAAGCAGCACAACCCGGTGGAGGTGGCCGCCGGCCTGCTCGATGCCAGGGTAGAGCTCTCCGACCGCTGCTGTGGTGAGGCGGGTACCTTCGCCGTTTCCCGTCCCGACATTGCCAGCCAGGTGCGCATGCGCAAGCAGGAGGAGCTGTTGCAGGGCAAGGCCGAGCTGGAGGGCAAAGTGGATAAGCTGCTCACCGCCTGTCCCGCCTGCCAGCAGGGCCTCTCACGCTATAGTGATGCCACTGGCCTTGAAACCGACTACATCGTTGTCGAACTGGCGCGCGCCCGCCTCGGTGACGACTGGCAGCAGGGCTTTATCGAGCGCTGCCGAACCGGTGGTATCGAAAGGGTGTTGTTGTAGAGGCGAGGAGGCACTAAAGTTGGGGAAAACAACAACCAACGGAGTGCCCCCGATGAAACTCAAGAGCTCCCTGCTGCTTCCCCTGATTTTCGCCACGGCGGTGTCCGCCCCGGTGGCTGCCGAGGATGATGCCCCCATGGTGTTGCCGATTCAGCGCCTGTCGCTGGAGGCGGCCTCCGCCCTGGCCCAGGCCGCCGTTGAGGCCTGTCGCGCCGAGGGTGTGCAGGTGGCGGTGACCGTGGTCGATCGCGG
>JBFFRO010000016.1:0-14635 GCA_041572995.1 Thiohalomonadaceae bacterium | reverse complement strand
GCCGGTGTCGACCACCGCCACCACCACGTTGGCATCGCCGGTGGTGGTGTCCCTGGCAGTGGGCCGGTTAGCGCCCCCCTCATTACCAACACCCCGCGCCTCCAAATTCCACTGGTATGGAATCGTAGCGTAATAATAATCGTTGGGTGTAAGCAGTGGGCGGTAGCGCCGATCAGGCTCGGCGTAGAGTACGCCGGGCTGAGTGGCGATGCGTTCGCTGATGCGCTGAGCCTCCTGTAGCGGCACGGCAGTGGGCAGGTGGAAGAGCTCGGCACGGGATGCCAGCGAGCGACTGTGGCGCAGGGCCACGCCAGCGGCACGGGAGAGGGTATCCAGTCGCGCGCGACTGATCGTGACCCGCGCCCCCGGCTGTGCCGGTTGCATCTTGACGATCAGGCCACCGACCATCTCTTCGGCCAAGGTGAACGGGGACATCACCATCAAGCAGAAAAGCAGCGCGAACTTTTTCATTATTCACCTCCCCGGCGCTCATCCCTTAGCGCCAGTGACTCAAAACCGCTCAAACTAGCGGACGCGACGCCGCTCGTTCTCCTCGGCAAAACGCACCTGGGGCTGTTTTTTCAGGCAGCTATACAAGGCCTTCTCGCGTTTCTCACCACCGATAATCTGGGCGACCAGCAGGTGCGAACTATTGGTCAGGGTGCGCTGGTAGCGTAACGACTCGCCGCGGTGCAGGCATTTACTGTTCAACGCAGGTAACAGCTTCGGCGGCCAATTATTGCCAAAACGAGGCACCAGGCCAACGATTACCCCGACACTGCGCTTCTGCGCGGGCTTCTTTGCCCCGGAGGTGGCACCGGCGACCGCGCCAGCCGTAGCACCGGCAAGCGCACCACCGGTAGGGCCGGGTGCGGGCCGGGTTGTCGGCGGCGCTGCGACCGCGCCAGCCGTAGCACCGGCAAGTGCACCACCGGTAGGACCGGGTGCGGGTCGGGTCCGCGGCGGTGTGACCGGGCGCTGGGCCACGGGCGGGGTCACCGGCGGTCGGCGGTCATCGTCACGATGGTGAGGCCTTGCGGGCGGAGGCGTACGCAGGGAGGCTGCGCCCTTGAAGTACTCGACCTTGATGATCTCCGGCTCGCGGCTCAAGCGCACCATCAGTCTTCGGATCTGAGACTCCCCATCCAGCCCCTCGATGCGCCACACCTGACGGTGTCCCGAGACCGTACGCAGGCGCTTCATGCGCACCTTTTTCGCACCGTACTCACGCAACAGCCGCTTGAAGTAGTGTCCATCCACATGGCGAGCGTAGGCCGGGTTTAGGGTGAGGAGGATATCGCGCGAGAAATGCTTGCGCTCATCCGAGAAACGCTTGTGATCATCCTCATCACGGTCACCCTCCTCGTAACGATCATGATCTTCGTAACGGTCATGATCTTCATAACGGTCACGATCATCGTCATAGTGGCGTGCTGCCGACTGCGGCTCATCCCTGACAACACCCTCATGGGGCGCCACCACCACTACGCAACCGGCCATGCTGGCGAGCATGGCGGTAAGAATGATTCGTTTCAGCATTCCCTCTCCTTCAATCACTATTGCACTAAATTATTCATTTCAAAGATCGGTAGCAGGATGGCCAGCACGATCAGCAACACCACCAACCCCATCAACAGGATCATGAGTGGTTCGAACACACCCATAAGAGCCGCAATCTGGGTCTCAAGTTCCCGCTCCTGGTTCGCCGCAGCCCGCTCCAGCATCTCCTCTAGGCGACCGCTACTCTCGCCGCTGGCGATGAGGTGCACCAGCATCGGCGGAAAATAACCGCTGCGCTCCAGCGACGGGGCAATGCCCGCCCCTTCGCGGACCCGCTCGGCGGCACTGCTCACCGACTCACGCATCGGCAGGCTGCCCAACACCTCCGCGGAGATGCGCATCGCCTCCAGTACCGGCACCCCGCTACCGACCAGGATGCTCAGAGTACGGGCAAAACGTGCGCTGTTGGCACCGCGCACCAGTCGGCCGATCACCGGTAGGCGCAGCAACAGTTCATGCCAGCGCAGGCGCACACTGGGCACGCGCAGCAGGGCACGCACGGCGAAGGCCACCGCTACCACGACCAGCAGCAGCCACCACCAGTGCTCACGCAGGAAATCGCTGAGGGCAATGAGGCCGCGGGTGAGCGCCGGCAGCTCCTGGTCCATGTTCTCGAAGACCGTCACCACCTTCGGCACCACGTAGGTCAGCAGGCCGATGACGATGAGCAGTGCCACTACCATAAGGATAATAGGATAGAAGAGCGCCAAGCCGATTTTCTGGCGCATCTGCTGGCGCCGCTCGGTATAGTCAGCAAGGCGCTCCAGCACGCCGTCCAGATGGCCGGACTGCTCGCCGGCAGCCACCGTGCTGCGATAGAGATCAGGGAAAACGTGGGGGAACTCCCCCAGCCCTGTAGCCAGGGTATGCCCCTCCATCACCTTGGCACGCACCGCCAGCACCATACTCTGCAGGCGCGAGCCCTCACTCTGGCGGGCCACCGTTTTCAGCGCCTCCTCCAGTGGCAGGCCGGACTGGGTCAGGGTAGCCAACTGGCGGGTGAAGAGGGCCAGCTCGGTGGCACTGACACCCCGTCGCAGTTGCAGACCGCTACCGCGGCGTTTTTCACGCCGGCTCACCTCCTCTACGGTAAGCGGGATCAGTCCCTTGTCACGCAACAGCTGGCGCACCTGGCGGGGTGCATCCCCCTCCATCACCCCGCGGCTCTCCTTGCCGCGCGCATCCAGTGCGGTGTATTCAAAAGCGGCCATGGCTAATCGCTGTGGCTGACCCGCAACAACTCATCCAGGCTGGTAACACCCGCCAGCACCTTGTGCACGCCATCCTCGAAGATGCTGGGGGCATGGCGATGGGCATACAGTTCCAGTTCATGCTCAGCAGCGCCATCGTGAATCATCCCGCGCAGGGTTTCATCCACCTCCACCAGCTCGTAGATACTGGTGCGCCCCCGATAGCCAAGCTGGTTGCAGTGGTCGCAGCCCTCAGCGGCATAGAGGGTCGGAGGCTCGGCGTCGGCGGTCCGCCCAAGGCGCTGCAGGTCGGCCTCATTGGCGCTGTAGGGGCGCTTGCAGTGATCACACAGCACCCGCACCAGGCGCTGGGCCAGCACCCCGATGAGGCTGGACGAGAGCAGGAAGGGCTCAACCCCCATATCGCGCAGGCGGGTCACCGCGCCGATGGCGGTGTTGGTGTGCAGGGTGGAAAGCACCAGGTGACCGGTGAGCGAGGCCTGCACGGCGATCTGCACCGTCTCCAGGTCACGGATCTCACCAACCATCACTACGTCCGGGTCCTGGCGCAGGATAGCGCGCAGGCCGCGAGCGAAGCTCATGTCCACCTTGGTATTGACCTGGGTCTGGCCGATGCCATCGATGTAGTACTCGATGGGGTCCTCGACCGTCATGATATTGCGGCGACTGTCATTCAGGCGCGCCAGCGCCGCATAGAGGGTCGTGGTCTTACCCGAGCCGGTGGGGCCGGTGACCAGAATGATGCCGTGCGGCTGGTGGATCAGCTCATCGATGCGCGCGCGCCCCGCCTCGTCCATACCCAGCTGCTCCAGGTCCAGGCGCCCAGCCTGCTTGTCCAGCAGGCGCAGCACCACCCGCTCGCCATGACCGGAAGGCAGGGTGGAGACACGCACATCCACCGCTCGCCCGGCCACCCGCACCGAGATGCGGCCATCCTGGGGCAGGCGCTTTTCGGCGATATCCAGTCGCGCCATCACCTTGATGCGGGAGATGAGCAGCGGTGCCAGCACCCGCTGTGGCTGCAGCACCTCGCGCAGCACGCCGTCGACACGGAAGCGCACCTGCAGGCGGTTCTCGAAGGGCTCGATATGGATATCGGAGGCATTCTCCCGCACCGCCTCGGTCAACAAGGCATTGATCAGGCGAATGATCGGGGCGTCGTCCTCGCTCTCCAGAAGGTCCTCGGGCTCGGGCATGTGCTCGGCGATATCGGCCAGGTCCATCTCCTCGCCGAGTTCGCCCATCTGTGCCATGGCATCATTGGAGGAGTGTTCATAACTGGCCTGTAGCAGTGCCTCGAAGGCCCCCGCCTCTACTGCCTCCAGTGACAGTTCGCGCCCTAGCAGTCGACGGGCCTCGCAGATGGCCGCCAGCGATGTGTCGGCACGGTGTAACAAGCGCCCACCGGCGACATCGTGGAGAACGCCGAAGCGCTTGGCGAAACCGAAGGGCAGAGTTCCGGGGGGGGCACCGGTCTCGTGTGCCGGGCTCTCCTCGGTATCAGGCGCCACCGGCACTCTCCATACGCGGCGGCAGCAGCGACTGGGGCGGGGGCGAGAGCGTCGGCGGGGCCTGGGGATCGGCCGGCTGCAACTCATCGAACATCGGCGGCAGCTGGATGAACTCTTCCCAGTCGGGCAGCAGCGGCGAAACATCGTCCCTCATCAGCGCGACCCCGCGCTCACGAAATGCCAGCTGCTCTGCGCGCATGAGGCTGTACTTGCCGTGCGCCAGGGCACTGCTCTGACGGCTATCACGCATAATGGTCGGATGCAGGAAGATCATCAGGTTGCGCTTAAGCTTGCTGGTCTGCTTGTAGCTGAAGAGCCAGCCGAGGATAGGGATATCACCCAGCAGCGGCACCTTCTGTACCCCCTCGCGCAGCTGGTCGTCCATCAAGCCACCCAAGGCCAGCACCTGACCGCTGTCGACCATTACCGAGGTCTTCAGCGAGCGTTTGTTGGTGACAATATCAGTGGCACCGCTGGTAGCGGAGCTGAGGCTGGAGACCTCCTGGGTCAGCTCCAGGCGCACCGCATCCCCCTCGTTGACCTGCGGTTTGACCTTGAGGGTGATACCCACATCCTCGCGCTGGATGGTCTGGAAGGGGTTGTCGGGGGTCGTACCACCACCGGTGCTGGTGTAGGAGCCGGTAACAAAGGGGACGTTCTGGCCGACAACGATCTCCGCCTCCTCGTTATCCAGAGTGACCAGAGTGGGAGTAGAGAGGATGTTGGTGTTGGCATCCCCGGAAAGTGCCCGCAGCACCCCGGCGATACCGAAGCCCTCACCGGGGCCTGCGCTAGTATCGCCGGCACCGATAGTCAGGCCATCCATCGGCGGCACCGAGGCGAGGGTGCCGGCGCTGGCGGCCGCGGCAGCAACAGCAAGGTCAGTAATACCGACACCGGAGCCGGAGAAATTGACCAGACCCACCGGCATACCATCCGGGGCGCCATTGTAACCCCACTGCACACCCATCTCGTTGACTAGGTCGTTGGATACCTCGGCGATTACCGCCTTGACTTCAACCTGAGCCCGGCGCACGTCAAGCTGGCGAACCACCGCCTGCAGATCACGCATGACCGCGGGCGGGGCGTTGATCACCAGCGCATTGGTACTCTCGTCGGCCTGGATATGGACCTGTCCCCCCGAGGCGGGGCCGGACGGGGCCGCGCCGGGGGCATCCTTGGCCGCGCTGATGCTGCTGGAGACGCCGCTGAGGACGGTCACCAGATCCTTGGCCTTGGCATAGCGCAGGTAGATGACACGAGTGCTGCCACTGTTCTCCAGCGGCGTATCCAGGTGACCAATGATCGCCTTCAGGCGCAGGCGCCTGGCCGGCTCGCCACTGAGAAGGATACTGTTGGTGCGCAGATCCGCCACCAGCTTGGTCCGATCCCCCCCGCCGGTCTGGGCCTGCCCTTCGCCGCCCTCCAGCGTGGTGATGATGCGCACCACCTCCTCGGCGGAGGCGTGCTGCAGGCGGATCACCTCGATCTCGCTATCCTCCACCTGGTCCATACGAGCGATGATGCGCGAGAGACGCTGCACGTTGGCGGCACTGGCGGAGACAATCAGCAGGTTACTGGCCGGATAGGCGGCCAGGTGCGCCTGCTGGGGCAACAGAGGGCGGAGGATAGGCACCAGCTGCGCGGAGGAGACATTCTCCACCGCAATCACCTGGGTTACCTGCTGATCGCCACCGCCACGGACGCCCATGGGCACCGCATCTTGCTTGGCATTCACCTCGGGGACGATCTTGATGGCGTTTTCACCGGGCACGGTAGCAAAACCGTGGACGCTGAGCAGCGAGAGGAACACCTCATAGATGGCCTCCGGCTCCATCGGCTGCTGGGCGATCACGGTCACCTTGCCCTTGACCCGGGGATCGATGATGAAGTTCTTGCCGGTCAGCTCGGCTACCGTGGCGATCACCGCAGTGATATCGGTATCCTTGAGATTGAGGGTCACCGCCTCGGCCCACGACAGCTGAGGGGCGGCATACAGCAGCAGCGCGGCCAGGGGGGCGCGCCAGCGCGCTGATGAGCTCAATCCAAACATTCCAACTCCTTCATCCTGTCTTATCAATCCCGGCTCTTACTCGCCCAGGTTAATGCTGATCGTTGTCGGCCGGCCGCGCCGCTGCAACACCACACTCAGGCGCTGGGCGGTGGAGAGCTCACTGAACAGCTCCCCGATACGAGCACTGTCGGCCACCGAAATGCCATTGACCTCGGTAACGATATCACCGCTACGCAAGCCCAGCCGGTTGAACAGCTGGCGCTCCTCGTTGGGGCTCAGGCGGTAGCCCGTGAGTCGCCCCTCCGTCATCACAGGCTGGATCCTTGCCAGCGATGCCAGCGCCTGCGGATTGCTCTGCAATTTCTGGCGATAGAGGCGCACACTCTCGCCCAGGCTCTGCTGCGCGGGCGGGGCTCCAGCACGCCGCCCTGCCGCCACCGGCACGGCCGCGGCCAGCCCGTCGGTAGACTCCTTGGGCAGGCGCAGGGTTTCAAAGCGGCCGTTGCGGCGCAGAATAACACGGTCGGCATGAATGGCATGCAGGCTGGCTCCGCCCGGCAGCGCATCCCCTACCTTATAGATAAGCTCGTCCCCTCCCCTGGTGGCGATGATCGCGCGGGCCAGGGCACTGCTCTCCGTCGCCATCACCCCACGCAACTCCAGGTTGAGGCGGGTATCCGGCGCATCCACCGGGGCGGCAGGGGCAACCGCCGGCTGCTCGGCACTGCCGAACAGATGCAGTGCGGCAACCTGATTGAGCCCCTGCCCGGCCGTCGGCTGCCCGGCCGCCGGCTCCCAGGCCAGAACCGGCGGCGGTGGCGTCTGTGTCTCCTGTGGCCAGAAGCTCCAGGTGAGCTGCGCCAGGGACGCAGCTAGCGCCGCCAGCAACAGCAGGGTGGCCAGCTGCGCGCCGTGTCGACTGAGCTTCTCGGGTGTCCAGTTGCGCAACAATGGAAATGGGAGTTTAACCGTCAACTTAATTCCCGCTTAACAGCATGAAATTGCTGAATTTTTACATTAATTGGTAGGCTACTATACCCCTAAGCCCCCATTAGACCAAGGGGGTTAATGGAAATTCAGAATCATCTGACAATTCGCGTCACCTGAAGCCTAGCAGACCACCAAGCTGACAAAATTTGTCATATCAATACAAAACACGTCACACCGCTTCTACCGTGTTTAAGGCTAATACCTCTCGGTAAGTAGGGTTGATCGCGCAAAAGTTGAGATGCGGTTCACAGAATGAAAGCTGTTGAACACCAGATGCCGGTTTTCACGAAAACTGGCACGAGCTCTGCATTTATCACTGGCAAGCGGACCCCACGGGCAACAGGCCGTGACCGTCAGAACAACCACAACCTTGAATCACTTCTAAGGAGCACACCATGAAGAAGCAGCAGGGCTTTACCCTTATCGAACTTATGATCGTCGTGGCCATCATCGGCATTCTCGCCGCGGTCGCACTGCCTGCCTACCAGGACTACACCATCCGCACCAAGGTGGCTGAGGGTGTTGCCCTGGCTGCCGAAGCCAAGGTTGCCGTCGCTGAGACCGCCGCTGCTCTGGGCGGTCTGGCCAACGTCACCGCTGCCAACACCGGCTACACCTTCCCCGCCGGCGGCACCAACTACGTCAGCAGCATCACCATCACCGATACCACCGGCGTGATCACCATCACCATGGGCGGCACCCAGGGTACCGGCGCCAGCGTCGAGCCGGTCATGACCCTGACCCCGGGCCAGGCCACCCCTGAGAGCCCGATCACCTGGGCCTGTGCCACCACCGCCGGTCTGGCCAAGCACGTCCCGGCCAACTGCCGTTAATCACCGCCTCTGGCTGTGAACAAAAGGCCCCGCACTGCGGGGCCTTTTTTTTTGCGGCAGAAGCCGGGCAACGAAACTTTGACCCAGTTGGCTGATTTCAGAACAAAATTTGTTACACTCGATGCCTTAAACAATAATAGTCGAACGACACCGTAAGGGAATCAGAGCGGATGGCTAGCAGCAGTATGTCTATCAATCTCAGTGGCTTGGCCAGGAAACTGGTCAACGACAACATGATCAGCGAAGCTGAGGCTGAGCAGGCGGTAAAGAGTGCCTCGAAGGAAAAGATCAGCCTGACCACCTACCTGGTCAATAATAAACTTATCAGCGCGCAACAGCTTGCTGAGCTGGCATCTGTCGAATTCGGCATTCCCCTGTTTGATATCCAGACCATCGAGATTGACCCGGATGTGGTCAAGCTGGTGGAAGAGAAGCTGATCCGCAACCATCACGCCCTGCCGCTGTTCAAGCGTGGCAACCGCCTTTTTGTGGCCGTCTCCGATCCGACCAATATGGCGGGTTTGGATGAAATCAAGTTCCACGTCGGCCTGAACATCGAGGCGGTACTGGTTGAAGAGGATAAGCTCAGCAAGGCGATCGACACCGCCATTGAGGCCTCGGACACCTCGCTCAGCGACCTTACCGACACCGATCTGGACGACCTGGAGATCTCCTCCGAAGAGGATAATAAAGACGATGTCAGCGAGTCCGAGGTAGACGATGCGCCGGTGGTGCGCTTCGTCAACAAGGTACTGCTGGATGCGATCAACAAGGGGGCTTCGGATATCCACTTCGAACCCTACGAGAAGAAGTACCGGGTACGCTTCCGCTCCGACGGCATCCTCAAGGAGATGGCCAATCCGCCGGTGGCGCTGGCCAACAAGATCTCCGCGCGTATCAAGGTGATGTCACGCCTGGATATCTCGGAAAAGCGCGTACCCCAGGATGGGCGTATCAAGCTTACGCTGTCCAAGAACCGCGCCATCGACTTTCGTGTGAACACCTGCCCTACCCTGTTCGGCGAAAAGATCGTGCTGCGTATCCTTGACCCCTCCAGCGCCAAACTTGGCATCGATGCCCTGGGTTACGAGCCGGAGCAGAAACAGCTCTACATGGACGCGCTGGCCAACCCCTACGGCATGATTCTGGTAACCGGCCCCACCGGTTCGGGTAAGACCGTCTCACTCTACACCGGCCTGAACATCCTCAACACCGAGGAGGTCAACATCTCCACTGCAGAGGACCCGGCGGAAATCAACCTCACCGGCATCAATCAGGTTAACGTCAATCCCAAGGTGGGGCTAACCTTCGCCGCGGCCCTCAAGGCCTTCCTGCGTCAGGATCCTGACATCATCATGGTGGGTGAGATTCGTGACATCGAGACCGCCGAAATCGCCATCAAGGCGGCACAAACCGGCCACATGGTGATGTCCACCCTGCATACCAATGATGCGCCGCAAACCCTCTCGCGTTTGATGAACATCGGTGTCGCCCCCTACAACATCGCCTCAGCGGTGAACCTGATCATCGCCCAGCGCCTGGGCCGCCGCCTCTGCAATAACTGCAAGGCCCCCGAGGATGTACCCCGCGAGGCTCTTATCGAGGAAGGCTTCCCCGAGGACAAACTGGATGGACTCACTATTTACAAGGCCGTAGGCTGTGATCAGTGCAACAGCGGCTATAAGGGCCGTGTCGGTATCTACCAGGTGATGCCTATCTCAGAGGAGATGGGCAAGCTAATCATGACCGGTGCCAACGCCATCGACCTGGCCGCACAGGCGCAGAAAGAGGGTATCCCCGATCTACGCCAGTCCGGTATCAAGAAGTGCATGGATGGTGTGACCAGCCTGGAAGAGATTAACCGCGTGACCAAGGATTAACCATGGCTGAAAAAAAACAGACAACGGAAAACTTTGCCTGGTCGGGAACGGACCGCAAGGGACAAAAGGCCAGTGGTATGCTCAGCGCGCCCAATGTCACCATGGCCAAGGCTGAACTCCGCAAGCTCGGTTACAGCGTAAAAAAGATCAATAAGAAAAAGGTCAAGAAAGGCGGTGGCGGCAAGATTGTGCCCAAGGACATCGCCGTGTTTAGCCGACAGATGGCCACCATGATGTCTTCCGGCGTACCGCTGGTTCAGTCCTTTGAGATTATCGGTCGTGGTCACGATAACCCGGCCATGCGCGAATTGCTCGGCACCATACGCGGGGATATCGAGGGTGGTGGCACCATGGCGGATGCCTTTGCCAAGCACCCGAAATACTTCGACACTCTCACCTGCAACCTGATCCACGCGGGTGAGCAGGCCGGTATCCTTGAGGACCTGCTCGATAAGATCGCTACCTACAAGGAGAAGACCGAGGCGATTAAATCCAAGGTCAAGAAGGCCATGTTCTATCCGACCGCGGTGCTCGTGGTCGCCTTTATCATCACCGCCATACTGCTTATCTACGTCATCCCTCAGTTCGAATCACTGTTCAGCTCGTTTGGTGGTGACCTGCCCGCCCTGACCCGAATGGTGATCAATCTTTCCAAGATATTCCAGGAGTACTGGTGGGCCATATTCGGCACCATCGGAATCGTGGTGTACAGCTTTGTCAACGTCAAGAAAAAATCACAAAAATTCCGTGACATGCTGGACCGCCTCAGCCTGCACATTCCTATTATCGGCGACATCCTCAACAAGGCAGCCCTGGCCCGCTTTGCCCGAACCCTCTCCACCATGTTTGCCGCCGGTGTACCGCTGGTCGAGGCCATGGATTCAGTCGCCGGTGCCGTGGGCAACGTCGTCTATCGTGAAGCCGTCATAAAGATGCGCGATGACATCGCCACCGGTACCTCCATGACTGCATCAATGAACATGGCTGGGGTGTTCCCCAACATGATGGTACAGATGGCCTCCATCGGTGAGGAGGCCGGCTCGCTGGATACCATGCTATCCAAGGTGGCCGACTTCTACGAAGAGGAAGTCGACAACATGGTCGACGGCCTCTCCAGCCTGATGGAACCGATGATTATGGCGGTGCTCGGTGTTCTCATCGGTGGCCTGGTGGTGGCCATGTACCTGCCCATCTTCAAGATGGGTGAAGTGGTTTAAGAAAGGGTTTTCATGGAGATCATCAACCTGCTCGCGGGCAATCCGCCCGCGTTCATCGTCTTCGCGCTCGTACTAGGCCTGCTGATCGGCAGCTTCCTCAACGTGGTCATCCACCGCCTGCCGCTGATGATGGAGCGGGAGTGGCGAGAACAGTGCGCAGAACTGGATGAACGCGAATTAACGGAGGAGCCGAAGCTCAACCTCGTTACCCCCCGTTCACGCTGCCCGCACTGCGGCCATGCCATCACTGCCCTGGAGAACATCCCCATTATCTCCTACCTGCTGCAGCGTGGTCGCTGCCGTGGCTGTGGTGAGCCGATCTCGGTGCGTTACCCGGTCATCGAGCTGTGCGCGGGACTGCTCGCCGCTATGGCGGCCTGGCACTTTGGCTGGGGCTGGATTGCGGCCGGGGCGATGCTCTTCGGCTGGGCACTGCTGGCACTCACCGTCATCGACCTCGATCATCACCTGCTCCCGGATGACATCACCCTGCCGCTGCTGTGGCTCGGTCTGCTCTTTAACCTCTTCGGTGTGTACAGCGACCTGGAGTCGGCGGTGATCGGCGCCATGGCCGGTTACATGTCACTGTGGCTGGTATTCCAGGGCTTCAAGCTCATCACCGGCAAGGAGGGGATGGGCTTTGGTGACTTCAAGCTGCTGGCCGTGTGCGGTGCCTGGATGGGCTGGCAAATGCTGCCGGTGGTGATCCTGCTCTCCTCCGTCGTCGGGGCTATCGTTGGCATTTTGATGATCTTGCTGCGAGGCCATGGCCGCTCCACCCCCATTCCCTTTGGCCCCTATCTGGCCGGGGCCGGCCTCATCGCCCTCTATCTGGGCGAGCACATCACCCAGGCTTACCTCAACTGGGCCATGCCCGCAGCACCCTTCTAGGAGACCATGCTGCGTATCGGACTGACCGGGGGGATCGGTTGCGGCAAGAGCCTTGCCGCCGAGCTCTTCGCCGCACACGGTGCCGTGGTTATCGATGCCGACATCGCCGCCCGCCGGGTCGTGGAACCCGGTTCGGAGGCGCTAGCGGAGATCGCCGCAGCCTTCGGCCCCAAGTGCATCAGCAGCGATGGCAGCCTGGACCGTGCAGTGCTGCGCGAGCAGGTCTTCAGTGACGAACCTAGCCGTCGACACCTGGAGGCCATCCTTCACCCGCGCATTCGCAGCTGGATGCTGGCCGAGGCCGAGAAACATCGTGATGTTCCCTACCTCATCTTCGTTGTGCCACTGCTTGTAGAGAGTGGCTGGCAGGCGCTGGTGGACCGCGTACTGGTAATCGACTGCGAAGAAGGGCATCAATACCAGCGCGTGGGCACGCGAGACGGCCTCAGCACAGCTCAGATCGGCGCCATTATCGACAGTCAGGTTCCGCGTCAGCAGCGACTGGCCGCTGCCGACGACATCTGCCATAACGACGGCTCTACTGCCGAGCTGGAAATTCAGGTGGAGCAACTGCACCAGCACTACCTCAAACTGGCAGCGACGTTGTAACTTTCGTCCTGCTCGGTGACAATACCGGCATACTCCGCTGGAGAGACCGGGCGTGTCCAAAGCCATCACCTACGAGCACCCACTGAACGAACGGGTCCGCACCCTGTTGCGGCTTGAGCACCTGTTCGCCCAGGCGCGCTACTTCCTCGCTGGGCAGAGTCCCTGGGAGAGCCGTATGCTCGTCGCCACGCTAATGGAAATTCTGGATATATTTGCCCGGGGAGACCTGCGCACCGAGCTGCTCAAGGAGCTGGAACGGGCCGCGGCCAACCTTGAGCGCCTGCTCGAGAACCCGGCGGTAGACAGCGAGCGACTGGGTACCGTACTACGTGCCCTACAGAGCCTGGGCACGCCGCTACGCGAGGGCCCAGGCCAGTTGGGGCAGAGCCTGCGTGAGGATGAATTCCTTAACCCCATCCGCCAGCGCAGCAATATCCCTGGCGGAAGCTGCGATTTCGACCTGCCGCTCTACCACCGCTGGCTCTCGCGTCCGCCGGAGCAGCGTCACGAGGATGAGAAGGGGTGGCTGGCCACTCTGGATGTGGTGCGACAGCCGGTGGAGTTGCTGCTCAAGCTGCTGCGTAACAGCGCCGAGCCGTTTCGCTGCGAGGCCGAGGAGGGGCTCTATCAGCAGGGACTGGAAAGCGGCATCCCCTACCAGCTACTGCGCATCGCCGTACCCGCTGAGAGTGACTGCTACGCCGAGATCAGCGGGGGCAAGCACCGTTTCACCGTACGCTTCCTGCGCCCCAGCGACAACGGAGAGCGCCCCCAGCCTATCGATTATCCCCTAAGCTTCCAACTCTCAACCTGCAGTCTATGAGCACCAAAACCGTCAACTGTCCCACCTGTAATAAACCGGTGGAGTGGAGCGAACGCTCCCCTTTCCGCCCCTTCTGTTCCGAGCGCTGTCGCCTGATTGACCTAGGTGAGTGGGCGGACGAATCCAAACGTATCCCCGGACGTCCCGCGACCTGGGAAGACATGGAAAGTGAGAACCGGGAGTAGCGGTTAAGGCTGGGTGTGGAAGGGGAAGTTGGCGCTCAGCCGCTCCTTGGAGGAATCGACCACCACCACGGCCAGCCAGTCCAGGCGCCCGGTGGAGCAGATAGGAAGCATCGCCTCACCACTCCAGCCCCCTGCGCCATCAGCCAACAGACGGTAACGGTTCTGACCCATCTCCATCCCCGGCATGTTGAACTCCAGGCTCACCGCGTGGGCCTCTACCCCCTCAAGCTCGAGCCTGACGGGGAAGGGGCTCAGGGCCTTAAGCTCCCCCTTGCCCAGACGCAGTTCGATTCTCACCCCACCGCCAATTGCGGCACAGCTGCGCTGATGCACCTCGCAGTCGCTCTCCACCCGCAACTCTCGCTGCGGAAGTTGCGTGGCCTGTTCGGTGCCACAGGCCGCCATTAACAGTAGGGGAAGAAGAAAGAGGGAACGGTGCATCACTGCCCGCCGTAGCGCTTCCACAGGCCGCGAATGGCGGAGACTCCCTGAGCCCCATGGGTCCAGGCCAGCTCCAGCTCATCGCCATCCAGGCCACCGAGGGCATAGACCGGCATGTTGACTGGAGACACCAGCTCGGCGAAGCACTCCCAGCCCAGTGGCACGGTATCCGGGTGCGAGGCGGTCGCCTGCACCGGCGAGAGCAGAGCGAAGTCGGCACCGATCGCCGCCGCCCTGGTCAGCTCGGCCTCGTCGTGGGCGGAGGCGCCAACCAGCAGTCCAGAGGGCAGAGGCCCCTCGGTACGGCGCAGCGCTCCGCTGGAGAGTTGCACCCCATCAGCGCCCAGGGCAATGGCTGTTTTGGCATCGGCGTTAAGCAGCAGGCGGGTGCCGTGTTTACGGCAGCGGGCCAGCACCTCGACGGCCAGTTCGCGATAATCGTCCCCATCCAGGGACTTACCCCGCAACTG